>DASWMM010000313.1:0-12370 GCA_036399755.1 Allosphingosinicella sp. | reverse complement strand
CTGGCGCTTACCGCGGTTCATCTGAACCGCACTCTCAGGACGCTGCGGGAAGAGGAACTGGCGAGCTTTCAGGACCGCGAATTGCGCATCCACGATTGGCCGCGGCTTGCCGCGTTGGCGGACTTCAACGCCGAATATCTGAAATAGCCGCGATCGGCCTTCGGCGGGACCCTGGTGGGCGCTGACGGGCTCGAACCGCCGACCCTCTCGGTGTAAACGAGATGCTCTACCAACTGAGCTAAGCGCCCTTCCGCCGCCCACCTGCCACCGCGCGCGCGCCGGGGCAACCCTCAGACGGCGAGCGGCGAAATTCGCTGGGCGGCGCGGAGGTACGCTTCCATGGCGGTGGCGCTGTCCTCCGACAATTCAATGAACACCCGGCGGCCGTCCTCCGCATCGGCGACGCGGACCAGCAGGCCCTGGTCGGCAAGGCTCTTGATCCAGCGCAAGGCGGTGGTCGGCGGCACCGCGGCGGCGATGCACAGGCTGGAAACGGCGACCTGGCGTTTCTCGAGCCGGGCGGCGAAGAGGTCGAGCAGCATGTCCCATGCGGGATCGGCGAACAGCGTGCTCCGGAAGAACTGGTCGCGCAGGCGGCGGGCACGGATCATGGCGCGGACCAGGCCGGCATCGATCCGGATCTTGCCATTGGCGGCCTCGGCGGCGGCGGCATCCTCCTCCGACAAGGCGGCAAGCGCGGAAGCGATCCGGCCGACTTCCTCGCTGAGCTGCTGGAGGCGCGGCGCGCCGTGATCCTTTATGTCGTGCAAGCGGTGCGGCGTCGGCGCGAAGCAGGTCGACAAAGCGGTGAGCCAATCAAGCGCGTTCGGCTCATAGAGCAGGATGATGCCGGCCGGGCGCGGCAAGTCCGCGAGCGCCGGCTGAAGCGCGCGCGGCGCCGCCACCAGGCTGTTGTACCGACCCTCCTCGGCCGCCTGGCAGAGCATCGGCCAAAGCGCCGGCAACGCTTCCGCCGAACCGCCGAGCCGAAGCACCAGACCTCCGGCCGCGACTTGCTCGCCCAGCCGATGCCCCACTTTCTGCACCGGAATCGGCTCGTGCGCCGTGTAGCCAAGGACGGCCATCGCCGCCGTGACCGGCACGCGGCCGTGCTCGTCCTCATCAGCGATCAGAAGCCGCGGACGCGCCTCATACGTCTGGTTGCTTGTCGTCCCCGCCCCGTTCACCATTGCACTTGCCCCGTAACCCCGCGCCGAAACTGGCGTTGCCACCGCTCGAAAGCAGGACCGCCCTGCTCCGAAACGGTGGAATCGCCGCCGCCCCACCCCTGGGGCAGCAACGAATATGATTAGTCGCCGCCCGCGCCGATATCAGTCGGAAGGTTCATCCATTTCGGAGCAAGTTGAGCTTCGCGTGTATCCGGATGCGGCGCGGGCGTTCAGCGCCTTTTTAATGCACCGGGTGCGATCGCCGCATCAGCCCAGAATCCACTCCACCGCCGCTTTGGCGTGAAGCGCCGTGGTGTCGTAGACCGGAAGCACGTTGGCGCCGGGATCGACCAGCATGACGAGCTCGGTACAGCCCAGGATGACCGCCTGCTGCCGGGCTTTGCCCATTTCCGTGAGGCAGGTCTTGAGGCGCCGCTCGGACTGGCGGAGAACCTGGCCGCGCGCGAGTTCCTCGAAGATGATCCGGTCGATCTCCTGCGCGGTGGCCGGATCGGGGATCGAGACGGCGATGCCCTTATCCTCAAGACGCTGACGGTAGAAGCTTTCGCCCATGGTGAAGCGGGTGCCGATCAGACCGGCGCGCTTGCAACCGTCAGCGACCAGCTTGTCGGCGGTCACGTCGCCGATGTGGAGGATGGGTACCGCAACCGCGGCGGCAACCTCGTCATAGACCTTGTGCATGGTGTTGCTGCACAGGATCAGCCCCTCCGCGCCCGCAGCTTCCAGGCGCCGGGCGGTGTCGCATATCAGGGCGGCAAGCTGCCCCCATTCGCCCGCCGACTGAAGCTCCGCGACCAGCGCGAAATCGAGGCTTTCGAGCAGCAGCGGCGCAGACGTCAGCCCGCCCCCGGCGCGGGACACGCCCTTGTTGATCTGCTCATAATACATGGCGGTGGAGACCCAGCTCACCCCGCCGATCAGACCCAGCTTGCGCATATGACGCCTTCTACCTCTCCGTCATGCCAGCGAAGGCCGGCATCCATACCGGGTCAGCATGGACCCCAGCCTTCGCTGGGGTGACGCTCTAATGGAAAGCTGGGTCCATCCACAACTGCCTGCGGGAGTGTGCCCACTCAGCCGAGGCTCTTGACGATCTCCTCCACCATCTTCTTGGCGTCGGACAGCAGCATCATCGTGTTGTCGCGGTAAAAGAGTTCGTTGTCGACGCCGGCATAGCCCGCGCCGCCCATCGAGCGCTTGATGAACAGCACCGTTTTGGCCTTTTCGACGTCGAGCACGGGCATGCCGTAGATCGGCGATGTCTTGTCCGTCTTGGCCGCCGGGTTGGTGACGTCATTGGCGCCGATCACGAAGGCGACGTCGGTACGGGCGAATTCGGAATTGATGTCCTCGAGCTCGAACACTTCGTCATAGGGCACGTTGGCCTCGGCGAGCAGCACGTTCATGTGCCCCGGCATCCGGCCGGCCACCGGGTGGATGGCGTATTTGACGGACACCCCTTCCTTCTTGAGGAGGTCGCCCATTTCGCGAAGCGCATGCTGGGCCTGCGCCACCGCCATGCCGTAGCCGGGGACGATGATCACCTGTTCGGCCTGGCTCATCAGGAAGGCAGCGTCTTCTGCCGAGCCGCGCTTGTAGGGCCGGTCGATCGCGCCGCCGCCTGCTCCGCCCGCCGCCGCGTCGCCGCCGAAACCGCCGGCGATCACAGAGAGGAAGCTGCGGTTCATGGCCCGGCACATGATGTAGCTCAGGATCGCGCCGGAGGAGCCGACCAGCGCGCCGGTGATGATCATCGCGGTGTTGCCGAGCGTGAAGCCCATCGCCGCCGCCGCCCAACCGGAATAGCTGTTCAGCATCGACACCACGACCGGCATGTCCGCGCCGCCGATGGGCACGATCAACAGGAAGCCGATGGCGAACGAAAGCGCCGTGATCGTCCAGAACACCCAGGCGCTCTGATCGGTTGTGAAATAGGCGATGAGGCCCAGGATCAGCGCAATCAGGCCGAGGTTCAGTACGTGGCGCATCGGCAGCAGGATGGGCTTGCCCGACATGTTGCCGTTGAGCTTCAGGAACGCAATCACGGAGCCCGAGAAGGTGATCGCGCCGATGGCGACGCCGAGACCCAACTCGATGCGACTGACCGGGTGGATGTGGATCAGTACGTTGGTGAGATCATAATCCCTCGTTACCCGCGCCACCTCGGCGATGCCGAAGGCGGTCGGGTTGAGATAGGCTGCCGCGCCGACCAGCACCGCGGCAAGGCCGACCAGGCTGTGAAAGGCGGCGACGAGCTGCGGCATCGCCGTCATTGCGATTCGCCGGGCGGTGACCAGGCCGATCGCGGCGCCGATGGCGATGGCGACCACGATCTCGACCATGTTGGCAATTTCGTGGATCGCGAGCGTGGTCACCACGGCGATGGCCATGCCGACCATGCCGAAGCGGTTGCCGCGCTGGCTGCTTTGCGGGCTGGACAGGCCGCGAAGCGCGAAAATGAAACAGATGCCGGCGATCAGATAGGCGAGCAGCACCCAGGAAGGCTGCGCGACGTGGCCGACAGCGTCACCCACGGAAGGGATCACAACCGGCGGCGGCGCGGGCGGAGGAGCAAGGGCCACTTTCTAGCGCTCCTTCTTCTTGTACATGGCCAGCATCCGGGCGGTCACCGCGAAGCCGCCGAAGATGTTGATGCTCGCCAGCACCACCGCAAGCAGCCCGAGCCACTTCGCTCCCGGCACACCCGCCGCCGCCGACGCAACCAGCGCGCCGACGATGATCACCGAGGAGATGGCGTTGGTCACCGCCATCAGCGGCGTGTGCAAGGCCGGCGTCACCGCCCACACGACATAATAGCCGATGAAGCAGGCCAGGACGAAGATCGTCAGGATCGAGATGAAGTCCATGTCGCTCCCTTACTTCGCCGCCGCTTCGATTTCCGCGACGGCATTCCCGTAACCTCGGAGCGTGAACCCCGCTTCCGCATCGCTGCACTTCAGCGCCCGTGTCAGCGTGTCCGTCTTCTGTTCGAACCTGGCGCTGCGCGATTGCCCGGCAAGCTTCTCCCTTGCCTTCTCGAGACGCCGGGTGAGCGCGTTGAACTCGGCGCGCACCGGGCCGCCACCGCACATCTTTTCCGCGACCATCCCGCGGAACGCCACCGCGCGATAGTACAGGAATTGCTTGGAAAGCCACGGATCGGGAGCCGCCGCGGCCGACGCCGGTCCGGCCAGCGCGCGTTCGAAGCCTTTTATCTGTGCTTCGAACTGGGCAAGGTGGGCACCCGCCTCGCTGCAGGAGTAAGTTTGCTGCTGGAACATTGGCGGCGGCGACCAACCGCCTGCCTTTGAAGCCGACTCTCGGTAGGAGACCATCAGCTTTTGCATCTGGGCATTTGCCGCTTCGAAGCGTGAAGCCGACGCCCCGTCGAGGCACGATGGGGAAGAGCGGATTATCCAATAGGTGCGCAGTACGTCGTCCCGCTGCGCGTTCAGATCGGCGGCAGTGGCGGTGGCGGAGGGACCACTGACCGCCAGGAGCATCGCAAGAAACATCATGCCAGCAGCCTCTCGTTGACGATCTTGCCGCCTTGCGTGAGGCGCACGCCCTTGACGATCTCGTCGTCGTCGGGGAGCACCACCCGGCCCGCCTCTTTATCCCAAAAGGCGGAGAGGAAGTTGTAGAGGTTGCGGGAGTAGAGGGCGGAGGCGTCGGCGGCGAGGCGGGAGGGCACGTTTCGGTGGCCGACGATGCGGACCCCGTGGCGCTCCACTACGGCGCCGAGCACCGCGCCTTCGACGTTGCCGCCTTGCTCCACCGCGAGATCGACCACAACGCTGCCCGGCCGCATGGTGGCGAGCTGCGCGTCGGTGATCAGCCGCGGTGCCGGGCGGCCTGGGATGAGCGCTGTGGTGATGACGATGTCCTGCTTGGCGATGTGGGCGGAAACGAGCTCGGCCTGCGCCGCCTTGTATTCGTCCGACATCTCCGTGGCGTAGCCGCCGCTGCCCTCGCCCTCGATTCCGGCGACATTCTCGACGAAGATCGCCTTGGCACCGAGGCTCTCAATCTGCTCCCTGGTCGCGGCTCGGACGTCGGTGGCTGAGACGATGGCACCTAAACGCCTCGCGGTGGCGATCGCCTGGAGGCCGGCGACGCCGACGCCCATGATGAAGATGCGGGCGGCCGAGATGGTGCCGGCCGCGGTCATCATCATCGGCAGGGCGCGGCCATATTCCTGGGTGGCGTCGAGCACCGCCTTGTAGCCGGACAGGTTGGACTGGGAGGACAGGATGTCCATGGATTGCGCGCGGGTGATGCGCGGCATGAACTCCATGGCCAGCGCTTCGACCCCGGCGGCGGCATAGGCATCGACCCGCTCGCGCTGGCCGAACGGGTTGAGGGATGCGACGATCAAGGCGCCGAGGTTCAGTCCCTGCAGTGCGGCGGGATCCGGCCCCTGCACGCCGAGCACTGCGTCCGCACCCGCAAGCACCTCCGCACGAGCGCCGACGGTGGCGCCGGCGGCCTGGTAGTCCGCGTCGGCGATCGAGGCGGAAAGCCCCGCCCCCGCCTCGACGGCAAGGGTCGCTCCCAAGGCTATGTATTTCTTGACGGTCTCCGCGCTCGCGGCGACCCGCCGTTCGCCGTCCGCTGTTTCCTTCAGGACGGCGATCTTCATCTGAAGGTCAGGCCCGGATGATCAGCACGACGATCGCGGCAGCGATCAAGCAGACGATCGTGCCCCACTTCATCATGGCGATGAACCCGACATAGCCCTTCCGGTGAATGGCGGTTTCCTTTTCCAGGTCGAGTTCGGCGGCCATGTGCATCCTCGTGGCATGTTGCGAAGTGAGGGCACCCTTATCAACAGACTGGGACCGGCCCAAGCCCCAAATCCGCGCGCCGATTAAGAGCGCCTTTACCGAACCCGGCGTACAGCATGGCGATGGATACAAAAGGGGATGCCATGCGGCCGGAGCCCACCCGCTGCCTGTTGCTGATCGACGACGAGCCGGCCCAGCGCCGCCTGGTTACCGCCATCGGCGCCCGGGCCGGCTGGTCGGTGCGCGGCGCGTCGGATGTCGATGCGGCGGCGGCGATTCTGGCCGAGACGGAAGGCCCGCGGGTTGACGCGATCCTGCTCGACCACTGGATGCCGGGCGCCGAAGGCACCCGGATCATTCAGCAGATCAGGACGTCGTGGCCGGACCTGCCGCTGCTCGTCATGACCGCGCAGACCAGCGTCGCCGTTGCCGTGGAGGCGATGCGCGCCGGGGCAAACGATTTCCTGGTCAAGCCGATCGCGCCCGACCGGATGCTGTCGGCGCTCAACGCCGCCACCGACCGCCGCCAGCGCAACGGCGAGCTGAGGCCATTGTCCGAGAAGATTTCCACCCCGCTCGCCTTCGACGAGATCGTCGGCTCGGCGCCCCTGTTCCGCGCCGCCATGGCGGTCGCCGCCAAGGCCGCCCGCGCGCGCGTCTCGGTGCTGATCGAGGGCGAAAGCGGCTCGGGCAAGGAAGTCATCGCCCAAGCGATCCACACCGCCAGTCCCCGCGGACGCAAGCCGATGATCACGGTGAATTGCGGCGCTATCCCTGCAAACCTCGTTGAATCGGTTCTATTCGGGCACGAGAAAGGCGCCTTCACCGGCGCGTTCGACCGTCACATCGGCCGTTTCGAGGATGCCGACGGCTCCACGCTTTTCCTGGACGAGATCGGCGAGCTTCCGCTCGACACCCAGGTCAAGCTCCTGCGTGTGCTCGAAACCGGCGAAGTGCAGCGCATCGGCGGCCGCTCGATCCAGATCGTCGACGTCCGCATCATCGCCGCGACCAACCGGCGCCTTGCCGAGGAAGTCGCCGCCGGCCGCTTCCGCGAAGACCTTTATTACCGCCTCAACGTCGTCCACGTCGGTATTCCGCCGCTTCGCGCGCGCTCCAGCGACATCCCGGCGCTTGCCCGCCACCTCCTCGGCCGGATCGCCGAGCAGCCGGGCATGCGGCGGCTGTCGATCACGGACGATGGCTTGTCCGTGCTGCTGGGCTATGGCTGGCCGGGCAATGTCCGCCAGCTCCAGAACGCCCTCTTCCGCGCCGCCGTGCTGTGCGAGGGCAATGCCCTCACCGCCGCCGATTTCCCGCAGATCGCGCAGGAATCCACCCTCTCGCGCCGCTCCAGCGACCACCATGGCAAGGCGCTGAACGGCGCTTCGCAAAGCGCCGCAATGCACAGCGGCCCGGGCATCACGCTTTACGGCGACGACGGCAACATGCGCAGCCTCGAAGCGATCGAGGCCGATGTCATCCGCCTCGCCATCGGCCATTATCGCGGCCGAATGACGGAAGTCGCCCGCCGCCTCGGCATCGGCCGCTCGACGCTGTACCGCAAACTCGGCGAACTGGGCATCAGCGACGCCGCCTAAGGGCCGGGTTGCGCGGGGGCTCAGCCTCGTTACACAGGTTGAATGAACGAGTTTTCGAACGCCTCCATTCTGATCACCGGCGCCGCGTCGGGCATCGGCGCGGCGACCGCGACGGAACTCGCCGCCGCGGGGGCGCGCAAGCTCATCCTCATGGACACCAGCGAAGACCGGCTTCGCGACTTTGCATTCTCCCTCCCCTGCGAGCGGCAGGTGATCATCGGCGACGTCACCGACGAGGAGGTGTGGACCAAAGCGGACCTGACCGGCCTTACCCACGCGGTGGTCAATGCCGGGGTCGGCGCCGGCCAGCCGATCGACGAGATGCCCTTTGCCGAATGGCGCCGGATCATGTCGGTCAACCTCGACGGCGCGTTCCTTACCCTTCAGGCGGCGATGCGGGCGATGAAGGGCAATGGGGGCTCGATCGTGCTTACCGCCTCCGCGGCCGGCCTCAAGGCAGAGCCGGGGATCGCCGCTTACGGCGCGTCCAAGGCGGCGGTGATCCACCTGGCGCGGATCGCGGCGAAGGAGGGCGCCTCCAGCAACATCCGCGTCAACGCCATCGCGCCGGGCGGCGTCGAGACTCCGATCTGGTCGAACGTGCCCTTTTTCCAGAACCTCGTCGAAACCATGGGCAGCGAGGAAGCCGCGTTTCGGGCGGTTGGTTCGCAGGCGACTCCGATGGGCCGCTTCGCCAAGCCGGAGGAGATCGCGAGCCAGATCGCTTTTCTGCTCTCCGATAAATCCAGCTTCGTTACCGGCACCTGCCTGGTCGCCGACGGCGGCTACTCGCTTTAACCTCGTTTTAGCGGCGGCGCTTTAAGGCGGGCGCGATGCGCCGCGCCTTTTCACCTGTTCTGTTGCTGGGAAGCCTGGCCTCGCCCGCCGCGGCGCAGCGGCTCGACTATGCGCCGCTGAATGACGAAGAGCCGGTGTTCACCTGGCAAAAGGCCGAGGCGCCCGCCAGCACCGGCCCGCGCCTGCACTATGCTTTGCTCGACCGCCTCGAATGGGCGCCGCAAAGCGGACGCGACGGATATTCGTGGGACTTTTCGGCGCTGTGGGGCGGCGACCGCGACGGCGTCTGGCTGAGCAGCGTCGGCGAAGGCGGGCTGTGGAGCCGGCCGGATTATATCGAAACCCAGGCGCTATACTCGCGCACCGTTGGGGAGGGCGTGTACTTGAACGCGGGCCTGCGCTGGGATGCGAAGCCGGCGCCGCAGCGTTTCTACCTCACTGCCGGCGGCCAGTATGAACGCACCTGGGGCGAGAACGACCTGTGGCTCGGCGGCTTCGGCTACCTTTCGCACGAGGGCGAGCTCAGCGCCCGCTTCGGCGGCATCTACAATCACCGCCTCCTCCCGCGCCTCTACGCGCAGCCGAGCTTCGAACTTAACGCAAGCGGGGAGGACGTGCCCGAACTCGGCCTCGGGCGCGGCCTCTCATACGCCGAGATGGGCCTTCGCCTGCGCTACGAGGTTGTGCACGGCTTCGCGCCCTATGTCGGCCTGAGCTGGGAGCGCGCGCTTGGCCGAACCGCCGATTACGCCCGCGCCGCCGGCGAGAACCCGGAAGGCAAAAGCGTGGTCATCGGCCTGCGCTTTTACGGCGGCGAGGATTAAGCGACGAGGTCCTGCACGTCCGGGTGCGTCTCCACATAATGGCGCACAAAGGAGCAGAGCGGCACGATCTTGAGCCCCTCGGCGCGCACCTGATCGAGCGCCCCGGCAATGAGCTTGGTGCCGACGCCCTGCCCTTCCAGTTCCTCCGGCACCTCGGTGTGCGTGAAGCTGATCTTGCCCTCCTCGCGGCTGTAGGCGGCGAGCGCCGTGTGGCCGTCGACGATCAACTCATACTGGCTTTCGCCGCGATTATCGGTGACCATTTCCCTGACTATGCTCCACTGGATTCGAGATGCGGCGAAAACCGCCTTACTCGCCGGCCTCCTGCTTTGTGCAGGATGCCACGACGAGGAGAACGGCGGCAACAGCCTTTTCGATCCCGCTGCCCTGCAGGAAGCGGCGGCTTGCGAGGGCCGCGTTTTCGAGGGGAGCCGCTTCACCGTCTGCAGCTTCGACGCCCGCCGCGACACGCTGCGCCTGGTCCTGAACGGCCCCGACGGAAAGCCGCTGCGCAGCCTTCCCAGGCTGGAAGGCGCGCTCGGCGCCGAGGCGCGGCAGGTGCGCTTCGCCATGAACGCCGGCATGTATGACGAGGACGGCGATCCGATCGGCCTGTTCGTCCAGAACGGCGATACGGTGAAGCGCCTCAACACCAACAAAGGACCCGGCAACTTCCACCTGCTGCCCAACGGCGTGTTCGCGGTGGACAGAGGGGGCCGCGTCTCCGTCAGCGCCACTCCGGAGGCGAAGCCGCAGGCGGCGGCCTGGGCCACGCAATCCGGCCCGATGCTGGTGATCGGCGGCAAGCTCCACCCGAAGTTCGATGCCGACGGCCCCTCCCGCCTGATCCGCAACGGGGTCGGCGTGAAGGATCCGCGCACCGCCTTTTTCGTGATCAGCGAGGATGCCGTCTCGTTCGGCCGTTTTGCCCGCTTCTTCCGCGACGTCCTCGGCTGCCCGGATGCGCTGTACCTCGACGGCACGGTGTCCAGCCTCTGGCACCCGGCGGCAGGGCGGCAGGACGGCTATGCCGGGCTCGGGCCGATGCTGGTGGTGCTCAGGGAGTAAGCGCCGAGTCCCGAAGCCCGCGCCAGACGCGCAGGGCCTGCACGGTTTCCGGCACGTCGTGAACCCGCAGGATCTGCGCTCCCTGCTCCGCCCCCTTCAGCGCCAGCGCCAGTGAGCCCGCCAGCCGCTGGTCGGCCGGCGCTTCGCCCGACAGCGCCCCGATCATCCGTTTGCGGCTTGCGCCGAGCACGATTGGACAGCCGAGGCCGTGAAGAAGGCCGAGATTGTTGAGCAGTTGGAGGTTGTGCTGCACGCTTTTGCCGAAGCCGATGCCCGGATCGACCAGGATATTGTGCCGGGCAATGCCCGCCCCTTCCGCGGCGGCGATTCGAAGCTCCAGCCAGTCGTAGACTTCAAGCACCACCGGCCGATCGTAACGCGGCGCGTCCTGCATCGTCTCGGGCGTACCCTGGTGATGCATCAGCACCACCGGGCAGCCCGCCTGCGCCACCGCGGCGGCAGCGCGATCGTCCCAGGTCAGTGCCGATACGTCGTTGACCAGCCCGGCGCCGGCCGAAAGCGCCGCTTCCATCACCGACGATTTGCGCGTGTCCACCGAAACGGCGGTGCCGCCCGCTGCCAGCCGGCGGATCACCGGCTCGACCCGCTCGATCTCGTCCACCTCCCACACCGGCTTGGCGCCGGGCCGGGTGGATTCGCCGCCGACATCGATCATCGCCGCGCCCGCCTCCGACATCGCGAAACCCGTTGCGGCCGCCGCTTCCCAATCGTCATTCTGCCCACCGTCGGAGAAGCTGTCGGGCGTCGCATTGACGATCCCCATCACCTGCGGCTGGTCGAGCCGGATCACCCGTTCGCCGAGCCGCAACGGCGTCCGAATACCCGTAAGGTTGCGCCATGCCGCTTCCGCAGCGCCCCCCAGGCGGGGCAGCGCCCCCTCTATTTCCTCGACGGGGATCAGCTCGATAACCGTGCGGCCGTTTTCGATGCGGATCGCTTCAACCCCGGCGAAGAACAGAAGGCCGCCGGCAAGGCGGGCGACCTGCCCATCGAGGCCGAACGGCGCATCGACGAAGGCGGTCGGGCGAAGGTAGACGCGGCTGCTCATCGCTCCCGATTAGCGTCTTCCAGCCCCGGCGCGGAATTATTTTCGCACCCGCAGCGAAAACTGCGACTGAATTGGCGAAAAGCTGGGACTGTAGGGGGCAGGGAAGAGGTGGCGACCGCCTCTTTCAAAGGTCAGCAGGGTAACTGATTCTTTGCCGGCTCGAGCACCATGGTGGGCATGGTGAATCGGGCCCTTCAACGCCCAAAGGGGCTCCCGCATACATCCCGTGGTCAGAAGCATGCGGGCGATGAGGCGCGAAGGGACGGCCGCC
The DNA here is from genome assembly GCA_036399755.1 of Allosphingosinicella sp. Taxonomy (GTDB): domain Bacteria; phylum Pseudomonadota; class Alphaproteobacteria; order Sphingomonadales; family Sphingomonadaceae; genus Allosphingosinicella. The sequence continues at coordinate 762 of DASWMM010000313.1, read as the reverse complement.
GCCAACGAATGTACCCCATCCGCAACGAAAGTCGAGGGGCGTTTCCGCTTACGAGTGGCCTTTTGCCACCTACCTGGACGCCGCCGTCCCAAGTTGGTGCGGCGCCGCTTCGCGGCCGCAAAGGCGCTTCGTGTGCTTGCTCACGCTGCAGCGGAAATGCCACTCGGCTGATACGCCGCCAAAGTCTGAAAAGGGCACACGCCCAAGCCCCCTCACTCTCATCAGACGAACGCGGGTGCCCGCAAACTATCGGGAGGGAGCAGTGGGGGTAGGTCTTGCCCTGCGCCAGCGCCCCTCACCCGCCTCCAGAAACCCACCCCTGCCCCTCCCTCGCCTGCGCTTGCACTTTCCAGTGAAGTCAGTGCCAAGGGAGGGGAGACACGGGGCCCGGCGCGCGCTCCTGGCAAGCACCGCGCCAACTCCCCTCCCTTTGCGCCGATGTACGCAAGTGCACGCAGACGGCCGAAACGAAGGGGCCGGGGGTGGGTTTTGGCCTGTTCGAGAACGCCCCCCCCGCCCATAGAAACCCACCCCTGCCCCTCCCTCGCGTGCGCTTGCACTTTCCGGTGAAGTCAGTGCGGAGGGAGGGGAGACACGGGGCCCGGCGCGCGCTCCTGGCAAGCACCGCCCCAACTCCCCTCCCTTTGCGCCCATGTAACGCAAGTGCACGCAGACGGCCGAAAGGGAGGGGCCGGGGGTGGGTTTTGGCCTTTTCGAGAACGCCCCTCACCCGCCCGTGACACCCACCCCCGCCCCCCCCAT
>DASWMM010000312.1:0-1740 GCA_036399755.1 Allosphingosinicella sp. | reverse complement strand
CGCCTCAGGCCCGCGCCGAACCCGCCTACGCCCCGGTCCCCGAAACCAACGACTTCCCTCTCGGCGTGGCCCGAGGCCAGGTCGCCAAGACTTATATCGTCGCCGAAGCCCAAGACGGCCTCGTCCTGGTCGACCAGCACGCCGCCCACGAGCGCCTCGTTCTGGAACGCATGCGCCGCGCCATGGCGAACGGCGGCGTCGCCCGCCAGGCCCTGCTCCTCCCCGAGGTGGTCGAACTCGACGAAAGCGCCTGCGACCGCCTCGAAGTCCGCGCCGCCGAGCTCGCCGAAATGGGCCTCGAACTCGAACGCTTCGGCCCCCGCGCCATCCTGGTCCGCGCCACACCCGCAATGCTCGGCACCCGCGACGTCCAGGGCCTCGTCACCGATCTCGCCGACGACCTCGCCGCCTTCGACGAGGCGCTCAGCCTGAAGGAAAAGCTCAACCTCGTCGCCGCCACCATGGCCTGCCACGGCTCCGTCCGCGCCGGCCGCATCCTCTCGGTCGCCGAAATGAACGCCCTGCTCCGCGAAATGGAAGTCACCCCCCACTCAGGCCAGTGCAATCACGGCCGCCCAACCTGGGTGAAGCTCGCCCACGGCGACATCGAGAAACTGTTCGGCCGCAAGTGACTATACGTCCGGAAAGAGAAACCTAATGCGGGCAGGCGACCGGCTGTAATCCCGTGAGCCTTTCAAACATCTTCCCTGTCCACCTGAATGACTGGGCCGCACACGTGTCCCCGACGCCGTGCTGCGGACCGTAAATCACCTTCACCAAATCGCTGTCCCGTCGGGTTTCGAGGCTCCACACCATCATACCGTCCGGGGATTCGTCCGGAGCTGCTTCAACGCTGCCGGTGCGCCGATCGACGAACCAGTGGCTTCCGCATGCAGTCCCGCAATCGACATAGGCCTCGGAGAAATGACCCGCAAAGGTGATTTCCGCACTGAGCCCTTCACGAACCCCATGGAGTAGGGCCTCATTCTGCTGCTTGTCCGAGAAGAAACGGGGCCCAACGAGGCGCGCCGCTGGCGTCGCCTGTGGCGCCATCTTGGCGGGGCTTTGAGGCAATGCTGAATTCGATACGTCGGCACCCGGCTGACGATCAGGGCTCTTGACCAACCCGGCTTGACCGCACCCTGCGACAATGACGATCAGCCCAAACAGCGCAGTTGAATTCCCTGCCATCTGCTACGTTCCCCTTGTTGCAGGTCAGCTATCCGTTGCCAGACTGCGCAGCCGGCGCCCGACCTCCTCAAGGGGATGCGCCGCTGCCTTGGCACGGCTTCGCTTGAGCCGCGGGTATCCCGCCTTGGCGTCCTCCAGCAGTTCCTGGGCGAACGCGCCGCTGCGTACCTCGCGCAGGATGCGGCGCATCTCGGTGCGGGTCTCGGCGTTGACGATTCGGGTGCCGCCTTTCAGCGCGCCGAATTCCGCGGTGTTGCTGATCGCCTTCTGCATGCCGGCGATGCCGCGTTCGGCGATGAGATCGGCTAGCAGCTTCACCTCGGTAAGGCATTCGAAATACGCGATTTCCGGTGCGAACCCTGCGTCCACAAGGGTCTCAAAGCCGGCGTAGATCAGTTCGGGAATGGCGCCCCACAACACCGCCTGCTCGTTGAACAGATCGGCCTCGCATTCCTCGGCGAAGCTGGTCGGCAGGATGCCGGCGCGTCCGCTGCCGAGCGCGGCCGCGTAGGACAGAGCAAGGGCCTCCGCGCCGCCGGTCGCATCCTG
>DASWMM010000311.1:0-2973 GCA_036399755.1 Allosphingosinicella sp. | reverse complement strand
AGACCCGCCCGGCCGGAAGAGGCCGAATAGAAACACGCCCCCGCCCACGCGAAAAACAGGATCCAGCCGGGGTTGAGCCCGAAGAGCATCGCTCCCGCCATGGCCAGCAGAAAGCAGCCACCGGCTACCAGAATGAACCGGTCCGCTTGCGGTGTTGCTGTTCCGATCCAGGCCATGCTCGATCCTACTCCCCGGCTCAGGCGAGGCTTGCGTCTATGGCTTTGCAGGCTTCCACCAGTTCCTTCACCGCCTCCACGGATACGGTGAAGTTCGCCTGGGCCTGCTCGTTCAGTTCGATTTCGACCACTTTCTCTACACCGCCGGCGCCGATTACCACCGGCACGCCGACATAGAGATCGTTCTGCCCGTACTGGCCGGTTAAATTCGCGGCAGCGGGAAGGACACGCTTCTTGTCCTTGAGGAAGGCTTCGGCCATCTCCAGCGCGCTGGTCGCCGGGGCGTAATACGCCGAACCGGTCTTCAAGAGCGCAACGATCTCGCCGCCGCCGGAGCGGGTGCGCTGCACGATCGCGTCGATCTTCTCCTGCGTCGACCAGCCCATCCTGATCAGGTCGGGGATCGGGATGCCGGCGACGGTGGAATATTCCACCACCGGCACCATCGTGTCGCCGTGGCCGCCGAGCACGAAGGCGGTGACGTCCTGCACCGAAACGCCGAATTCCTCGGCAAGGAAGTGGCGGAAGCGGGCGCTATCCAGGACGCCGGCCATGCCGACCACCTTTTCGTGCGGAAGCCCGGAGAATTCGCGCAGCGCCCACACCATCGCGTCGAGCGGATTGGTGACGCAGATCACGAAGCTGTCCGGCGCATGGGCCTTGATGCCTTCGCCGACGGCCTTCATCACCTTGAGGTTGATGCCGAGCAGGTCGTCGCGGCTCATGCCCGGCTTGCGGGCGATGCCGGCGGTGACGATGCACACGTCTGCCCCGGCAATGTCGGCATAATCGTTGGTGCCGGTCAGGCGGACGTCGAAGCCCTCGACCGGGCCGGCCTGGGCGAGGTCGAGCGCCTTGCCCTGCGGAATGCCCTCGGCGACGTCGACCATGACGATGTCGCCCATTTCGCGGATGGCCGCCAGGTGGGCCAGGGTTCCGCCGATCATGCCTGCGCCGATCAGCGCGATTTTCTTACGAGCCATGCGACTCCCAATCCTTTCATGTTCCAAAAGTCGGGGTCCGGCCGCAGGGCGCGGCCGCAATGTGGCGCCCGCTTAGACCCCCCGCGCGCGAGGGGCAACCGGGAGGCTTGGGAAATTTCCCAAACCCTCAGCCTCAGCCGTCGCCATGCCCTGCGGCGAGGTAGTCGTCGGACTGCATCTCCATCAGGCGCGATGCGGTGCGCTCGAACTCGAAAGCGCCGTCGCCCGCTTCGTAGAGGTGCTGCGGCTCGGCATCCGCTGCCGCAAGCAGCTTCACCTTGTGTTCGTAGAGGGCGTCGATCAGGGTGACGAAGCGCGCCGCCTCGTTGCGGTTCTCCGGCCCCATGCGCGGAATGCCGACAATGATGACGCTGTGATAGCGGCGGGCGATTGCCAGGTAATCGGCGGCGCCGCGGGGTTCTCCGCACAGGCGCTTGAAGGAGAATACGGCGACGCCCTTCAGCGCCTTCGGGACGTGCAGGGTTCGGCTGCCGCCAAGCGCGATGTCTTCCGAGGGAACGTTGGTGCGGTCCTCCGGCGGGTAATCGGTGAGGCGGAAGAAGGCGGCGGATAGGGCGGCAGTCGCCTCCGGGCCGTTGGGCACATACCAGGTCGAGTGCCCGCCCAGGCGCTGCAGGCGGTAGTCGGTCGGGCCGTTCAGCGGCACCACGTCCAGCGCCCGCTCGATCAGGTCGATGAACGGCAGGAACAGCTCGCGGTTCAAGCCGCCGAGATACAGGTCGCGGGGCGGGCGGTTGGAGGTGGAGATCACCGTCACGCCCTCGCGCAGCAGCTGCGCGAAGAGCCGCGACAGGATCATCGCGTCGGCGCTGTTGTTGATCACCATCTCGTCGAAGGCGAGCAGTCGGGCCTCCGCCGCGATCGCCCGGGCGACCGGCGCGATCGGGTCGCCCTTCGCCTTGGTCCGCTCGGCGCGAAGCCGCTCGTGCACCTCGATCATGAACTCGTGAAAATGGACCCGCCGCTTGGGCTCCACCGCGACCGAGGAGAAGGCAAGGTCCATCAGCATCGATTTGCCGCGCCCGACCCCGCCCCACATGTAGACGCCGCGCACCGGTGCTGCGTCGCCTCTGCTGGTAAGCCGCGCGAACAGGCCGCGCTTCGGTTTCTGCGCGAGCTGCGCCGCCAAGCGGTCGAGCACCGTCACGGCCGCCGCCTGGTCCACATCCTCCCGAAGTTCACCGGCCGCGAGCAGTTTCGCGTAGCAGTCCGAAACCGCCGTCACGGCCGGCTCAGCTTGCGCAGCGTCCCCGTCCAGGAGGCGACGATCGCCCCCTCCTGCTCGCACAGGCCGCGCAGCGAGACGAGCCGCTTGCTCTCCCGAAGCACCTCCACCGCGCAGTCGAGCGGCACATCTAGTTTCGAAGCCGAAAGGAACTGGCACGCCAGATCCTGGGTCACCGCCGGCCCGAGGTCGCACCCCGCCGCATGGCCGCCAGCGAACATCGCCATGTCGATAAAGGTCAGAATCGCCCCGCCATGGGTCACGTCCCCCAAATTGCTCTGCGGCACTTTCGGAAACATCCGGCACCGCGCCCGCCCTTCGCCCTCACCCCGGACCAGGAGCTTGCCGAGGGTGGCGTTGTAGCGCTCCGCCCCGGCGGGACGCTCGCCCACGTCCCACGTCCACCAGCCGGGGTGGTCGGGATCGGGTTCGTGGCGGATGAGGGGGTGGAGCCCCGTCAATGACCCGGCTTCGAATGAAAATGCAGCATAGGAACTCCGTTCGTCCCGAGCGAAGTCGAGGGGCGCCCACGAGGACACAGTGCCAGCGCCCCTCGACTTCGCTCGGG
>DASWMM010000310.1:0-14270 GCA_036399755.1 Allosphingosinicella sp. | reverse complement strand
CACCGATCGCTTCCTGTTCCTCGGCTTCCTCCCCTCCAAAGCGGGCGCCCGCGCCACCGCCATTGCGGAAGTGGCCGCAATCCGCGCCACCCTGGTGCTCTACGAAAGCGGCCCACGCCTTGCCGCCGCCCTCGGCGCCCTGCGTGAAGGCCTCGGCAACCGCGAAGCAGCGGTGGCCCGCGAAATCAGCAAGAGGTTCGAGGAAACCGTCACCGGCACCCTCTCCGAACTGGTCGAGCGCTACTTGGATGCGCCGCCACGGGGCGAGATCGTCATCGTCATCGCCCCGCCCGGCGAGCCGGAACCTGCCGCCGAGGCCGACATCGACTCAGCCCTCGCCGAGGCGATGACCCGCCTCTCCGCCTCGCGTGCCGCCGCGGAAGTGGCGGAAAAGCTGAGCCTCCCGCGCCGCACCGTCTACGAACGGGCACTGGCGCTGAAATGAACCGGCGGCGCGCCGAGCAAGGCGGCCGCCGCGCCGAGACGATCGCCGCCTGGTGGCTCCGCTTCAAGGGCTATGCGATCCTCGCCCAACGTGTCCGAACGCCGCGCGGCGAAGTGGACCTCGTCGCCCGCCGCGGCCGCACTCTCGTCTTCGTCGAAGTAAAGGCCCGCGCCACTGCGGCCGACGCGGCCCTCGCGCTAGACGACTACCGCCTCCGCCGAGTCGCCGCTGCGGCCGAGGCCCTCACCGCCCGCTTCGCCCGCCCCGGCGACGACATCCGCATCGACGCCGTGTTCATCATCCCCCGCCGCCTGCCCCGTCACATGGCCAACGTCTGGCGGGGCTAGGGCGCGGCGTGGATGACACGCGTCGCGGCTTCGCTTAGAGGCCCACCCACCCCGCTCATCCTGAGGAGCCGGTGAGCCTGTCGAACCGGCGTCTCGAAGGACGCACGGTGTTGGTCCTTCGAGACGGGCCTTCGACTTCGCTCAGTCCCTCCTCAGGATGAGCGGAGGTGGTTTATATCAGGAAGCCCCCATGCCGCTAACAGTCGCCGTCCAGATGGACCCCATGGAGGGGATCGCAATCGCGGGCGATTCCTCCTTCGCGCTGATGCTCGCCGCTCAAGCGCGCGGGCACCGCCTGCTCCATTACCTTGCCGGCGACCTTTCCTACCGCGACGGCCGCGTGCTTGCACACGCGCGTCCGGTGGAGGTGCGCGCCAAGCAAGGCGAGCACTTCACCTTCGGCGAGCCTACGCTTCTCGATCTCGCCGCCGATACCGACGTGGTGCTGATGCGCCAGGACCCGCCGTTCGACCTCGCCTACATCACCGCCACCCACCTGCTCGAGCGGGTCCACGGCCAGGGCACCCTGGTGGTCAACGATCCCGCGTCGGTGCGCAATGCGCCCGAAAAGCTGTTCGTGCTCGATTACGCCCGCTTCATGCCGCCGACGCTGATCACCCGCTCGCTCGACGAGGCCCGCGCCTTTCAGGCGGATCATGGCGATATCGTCGTCAAGCCGCTCTACGGCAATGCCGGCTCCGCGGTGTTCAAGGTGCCCGCGAACGGCGCCAACCTCGGCTCCCTGGTCGAGCTGTTCGGCCGGGTCTGGGTCGAGCCCTTCATGGTTCAGGCCTTTCTCCCCTCTGTAGCGAAGGGCGACAAGCGCATCGTGCTGATCGACGGTAAGGTTTCGGGCGCGATCAACCGCATCCCCGGCGCGGGCGAGATCCGCTCCAACCTCGCCGCCGGCGGCACCGCCCACCCGGCCGAGCTCACGCAGCGCGAACGGGAAATCTGCGACGCGCTCGGCCCCGAACTCGCCCGCCGCGGGCTCCTGTTCGTCGGCATCGACGTGATCGGCGGCGAGTATCTCACCGAGATCAACGTCACCTCGCCCACCGGCATCGTCGCAATCGACCGGTTCAACGGCACCGACACCCCCGCCCTCATCTGGGACGCCATCGAAGCAAAGGTGCGCTGAGCATGGGCGACATCGTTCCTAAGCTCATCGAGCAGTTCGGCTATCTCGGCGTTGCCCTACTGATGTTCCTGGAGACCGTTTTCCCCCCGATTCCATCGGAGGTCATCATGCCGCTCGCCGGGGTCGCCGCGGCGCAGGGCTCGATGAGCCTGGCCGGCGTGGTCGCCAGCGGCACCGCGGGCGCGATGTTCGGCAATTTGTTCTGGTACGCGGTCGCGCGGGTGATCGGCCTCAAGCGCTTCCGCCCATTCATTGAAAAGCACGGCCGCTGGCTGACGCTCGACTGGTCGGACATCGAGAAATCGGAAAAGCTGTTCGGCCGCTTCGGCTCGGCAATCGTCGGCCTCGGCCGGCTCCTGCCGACCATCCGCTCGGTGGTTTCGATCCCCGCCGGCCTGCTCCACATGCGGCTGCGCAGCTTTCTGATCTGGTCGACCATCGGCACGGCAGCGTGGAGTTCGGCGCTTGCGGTGACCGGCTACGTGCTCGGCACCCATTTCGACAACATCAACAAGGTGCTCGGACCGCTCTCCACCGCGATCATCGTCCTGATCATCCTCGCCTACGTCTGGCGCCAGCTCACCTGGCGCAACCGCCACCCGGACGCCTGAGCGCCATGCGCACAGAGGCCGACCCACCCCGCTCATCCTGAGGAGCGGTGAGCCTGTCGAACCGCGTCTCGAAGGACGCAGGGCATATCCGCGCGATCCTTCGAGACGGGCCTTCGGCTTCGCTCAGTCCCTCCTCAGGATGAGCGATCTTTCACGAGTTTCTAAGCCCGCGGGTGCGCGTTCCGGTAAACATCCAGCAGATGCGCTGCATCCACCGCCGTGTAGATCTGGGTGGAGGACAGGCTTGCATGGCCGAGCAGCTCCTGCAGCGACCTGAGGTCCGCACCGCGCCCGAGCAGGTGGGTGGCGAAGCTGTGGCGAAGCGCATGCGGCGTCGTACGTTCCCCGAGGCCGAGCCGCGCCCGCGCGCGGCGCACCACCCGGCGGATCATCTCGCCGTTGAGCGGCCCGCCGCGGGCGCCTCTGAACAGCGGCGTGTCGCGCGCCACCGGCCAGGGGCTTAGATCGAGATAGCGCCCGATGGCGTCGCGCACCGGCTCCAGCATCGGCACCACCCGGGTCTTGTTGCGCTTGCCGGTGACGGTCACCGTGTCGCCAAGCGGCAGCGCGGCGCCGGTCAGCCCGAGCGCCTCGGCAACGCGCAGGCCCGAGCCGTAGAGCAGCATCAGCACGGCATGGTCGCGCGCGGCGATCCACTCGGCGGTTGCGTCCTCCTCCACCTCTTCGGCGAGTGCGACCACTTCATCGGGCGAGATCGGCCGAGGCACGCTTCGCGGCGTCTTGGGACCGCGGAGGCGAGGCACATTCAGCTCCCCGCCCCGCTCCCCCGCGGCGAAGGTGAGAAAGCCGCGCACCGCCGAAAGCTCCCGAGCCGCCGATGCATTGCCGAGGCCGGCGGCGCGGCGGCGAGTGAGGTACGCGCGCAAGTCTGACGGTTGCAGTCCGTGGAGCGCATCAGGATCGACAGCACCCCCTAAGTGCTCGGCAAGAAAGGCGATCAGCCGGAAAGCCGTTGCCGCATAAGCTCGCACAGTATGGGGGGAGCGTCGCCGATCGCGGCTGAGGTGCTCCTGCCAGCGCAGCGCGATTGCGCTCGCCGGATGGCCGCTCAGGAGGTCAGGCACCGGCCCATGCACCGCGTCAGTACGCGTCCCAGGAAGAGAAGAAGCTCGGAGCCGTGGCGGGTCTCGAAACCCTGCGCCTCGCGCTGGCCGAGCGCCAGCAGGCCGCCAGGCAACGGCGCGGGGCTGTCGAGCCGCACCAAAGCCTCGGCGCGGATCAGGTCGCAGGCCGGGCCGAACAGGGGATGGCCGCGCGCGCAGCCGCGCAGCACCACGCCTTCGAGACCCTCAACCGAGCGCTCAACCACGCGCGGATCGACGAACTGCAGCCCCGACGCATCGGCGCGCACCCCGCGGTCGCCGACGAACAGCCCCACCGCCACCGCATCGAGGCCCAATATCTGCGGCCATTCCTGGGTAACGATGTGGATGAGGTGATCGAAGCCCTCCGCCTCGATCGCGGCAAGCACCGCTTCGTGGATCGAAGTCACCGCGCCAGAATGGCCGCGCGCAAAGGCGATGAGGTCCTGATTGGCCTCCTCCGCCGCCGCGACCCGCGCGCGCAGGCTCGCTACCGCCTTTTCCTCGAAGCTGATCACCGTGCCCATGTGCCGAGCCTAACCCCAAGATGGTTAAGAAGCGATGCTCTTTCGGGAAGCCTCAGCCCCCCTTCAGCACCCGCACCGGATCGGTCCTCGCCGCCCGCAGCGCCGGATACAGCGTCGCGAGGATGCTGAGCACCAGCGCGCTGACCCCGATGACCGCGATCTCGACCGGCTTCACGTCGGCAGGCAACGACACCAGAAAGTTGCTCGCCGCCTCGGTGGACGGCTGGGTCGCCATCTGGATGAAGATGCCGATCGGCTCGCGAAAGCGCAGGAAGACGAGGCCGAGCACCAGCCCGCCGGCCGTGCCGAGCGCGCCGATGGTGGTTCCGATCGCCATGAAGATGCGCAGCATCGCCCCGCGGCTCGCGCCCATGGTGCGCATGATCGCGATGTCGCCGACCTTGGCCCGCACCAGCATCACCAAGGCGGAGAGGATGTTGAACACGGCCACAAGGATGATGATCGACAGGACCAGGAACATGCCCACCTCGTCCACCGCCAAGGCGGTGAACAGCTCGGCGTTCAGCACCTTCCAGCTGTTGAGCTTCACGCCTTGCGGAAGCGAGGCAGCGAGGGGTGCAAGCACCACGTCGGCGGTGCGCGGATCGGCGGTGGTGATGACCAGCGACGTGACCGACTCGCCGAGCCCCATCAGCGCCTGCGCCTCCTCGACCGGCATCAGCACCGCCTCCCGGTCGAAATCCGGCGCCTTGGTCTCGACCACGCCGGCGATCCGGAAGGAGACGGGGCGCACGTCCAGCTCCCCGTCCGGCTTCTCCCCCACCGTGACCAGCTCGATCGTGCCGCCGGCCGAGGCGGGGAGTATCCGCGCCAGTTCCGACCCGATGATCACCGCGCCGCCCTCCGGCCCGAGATCGGCGGTTCCTTCAAGCAGCCCCGCCCGAAGCGCCGGAGTCGCGATCCGGTCGCGCGGCAGCCCGCGCACGCGAACCGGCGCCACCCGCCCCGCCGACGAGCCCATCAGCCGTGCTTCCACCATCGGATCGGCTTCGGTCACGCCCGGCGTCTTCCGCGCCGCCGCCGCAATCTTTTGCCACCCCTCCAGGCTGCCGTCCGGCCCACGCACAATGGCATGGCCGGTGGTCTCGATCACCGTGTCGAGAATGAACTTCTGATACCCGTTCATCACGCTGGACACGATCACCAGCGCGGCAACACCAAGCGTCACTGCGATCAGGCTGATCGAAGCGACGAGCACGATGATCCGCTCGCCCGAGCGCGGCACGATGTAGCGGCGGATCACCAGCCGCTCGAAGGCCGAAAGGGCCATGGTTTCGCGCCCCGGCTCGGCTCAGCCGATCTTCTGCCCGGTTTTTTCCCAGTCGGCCAGGAACCCCTCGAGGCCCTTGTCGGTCAGCGGATGCTTGAAGAGCTGGCGGATCACGGCCGGCGGCGCGGTCATCACGTCCGCCCCGATCATCGCCGACTGGAGCACGTGCACCGGATGGCGAACGCTCGCCACCAGGATCTCCGTGCCGAAATCGTAATTGTCGTAGATCGTGCGAATCTCCGAAATGATCTGCATTCCGTCGAAGCCGATATCGTCATGCCGCCCGACGAACGGCGAGATAAAGGTCGCGCCCGCTTTGGCGGCCAGCAGCGCCTGGTTGGCCGTGAAGCACAAGGTGACGTTGACCATCGTGCCCTCGCCGGTCAGCGCCTTGCAGGTCTTGAGCCCATCGATCGTCAGCGGCACCTTGACCGCGATGTTGTCGGCAATCTTCCGCAAGATCTCCGCCTCGCGCATCATTTCGAGGTGATCCAGCGCCACCACCTCGGCGGACACCGGCCCCGGCACGATGTCGCAAATCTCCTTCACCACCTCCAGGAAGTTGCGCTCCGATTTGTTGATCAGCGACGGGTTCGTGGTCACCCCGTCCAGCAACCCGGTCTCGGCCAGGTCGCGGATTTCGGCGGTGTCGGCGGTGTCGACGAAGAATTTCATGGGGGTCCTCAAGCGTTCGGTAAGTTGTCCGCGGCCTTAGCGAGACTGCGGCTTCGCGTCACCTGACGATACCGAACACGCCTGCCAGCACCGGATCGCCGGCCGATTGCGGGTTGGCGCGGATCGCCGCTTCCTCGCGGCCGATGGCGCGGTAGATGCTGTTCGCCGCCTTGCGCGACACATCCGCCTGCAAGCCGGCAAAATCGATGCCGGTTGCGAATCGCAGCGCGCGCGACACCAGGCCGCTGTCCGCCACGCGCAGTGACTGGCCCACTTGGGGGAAGATGGCGTTGACGATCGCATCGCCCATCGAGCGCTGGAGATAGTCGGTGGCGGCGAGCGGCCCGCCGCGCACGATGGCGAGCGCATTGGTGATGCTCATTCCGCGGATCGACTCGTACACCACCGGTGCGGCAACATCCGCCGCTTCCGCCGCGGCGCGGTTCACTGCCCGCAATAGCTGGTCCTGCACCGCCCGGGTGCCGAGCGCCACCGCCAGCGTCGAAGCGATGCGGCTGCCGCCAAGCTGCGAGGGCAGCTCCACCCGGGTCAGCTCGTCGGCGAAGAAGCCTTCATCGTTCAGCAGCCGGGCGAAAGCCCGCTGCGACGAGATCGTCAGCAACCGCCGAACCGCATCCTCAAGATTGAACAGGTCGCCAAGCTTCGTCGTGCAGCCGGGCAGCGCCAGCAGCGGCAGGGTGCAGCCGGCGGCGATCAGGCGGCGGCGGGTAAGCAACAGGTCCATCGGCGGCTCCGCAGGTAAGTTTCGAATGCGCCAACGGCCTGCACCAAAGCTTGTTGCATGTCACGAGCGCCGGGGGCTTCCGGCGGCGCGGCAGGCGGTCCATATGAAGAACACCGATGACCCGCGCCCGCGTTCTCCTCCTCAACCCCGCATTGGGCCCCCTCGACTACCGCGTGCCCTACGGCATGGAGGTGGAGCCGGGCTCGATCGTGCTCGCGCCCTTGGGGCCGCGGCAGATGACCGGCGTGGTTTGGGAAGAGGACAAGCTCGAGACGGAAACCGTAGGTGACAACCGCCTCCGTCCCCTGCTGCAGAAGTACGATCTGCCCCCGCTCCCGGCGGCCCTGCGCCGCCTGATCGAGTGGACTTCGGATTACTACCTTGCGCCAAAGGCCGCCGTGCTGCGCATGGCACTTGCCTCCGCCTCGGCGCTGGACGGCGCGCGCACCGTTACCGAATATCGCGCCACCGGCCTGGTTCCCGAGCGCCTCACCCCCCAGCGCGCCCAGGCCCTTGAGCGGATCGGCGAGCGCCAGGGGCTGGTGCGGGAGCTTGCGCTGGCCGCCGACGTGTCGGCCGGGGTGATCCGCGGCCTGTGCAAGGCGGGCGCGATCGAGGCGGTGGAGGTCTCGGTCGACGATCCCTACCCGCTCCCGCATCCCGGCTTCGCGCAGCCGGTGCTGGAGGACGCGCAGCGCGCCGCAGCCGCATTGTTCGCCGGCACGGTGCGCGAGCCCGAATTCGCCCCCTTCGTGCTCAACGGAGTCACCGGCTCCGGCAAGACCGAGGTCTATTTCGAAGCCATCGCCGAGGCGCTGCGCCTCGGCCGCCAGACCTTGATCCTGCTCCCCGAAATCGCACTCACCGAGCCGTTCCTGAAGCGCTTCGCCGCCCGCTTCGGCCACGAGCCGGTCGCATGGCATTCGGGCCTTCGCCAATCCCAGCGCCGCCGCGCTTGGCGGGCGCTTGCCACCGGCGAGGCCAAGGTGGTGGTCGGCGCACGCTCGTCGCTGTTCCTCCCTTACCCCCAGCTCGGGCTGATCATCGTCGACGAGGCGCACGAAACCAGCTTCAAACAGGAAGACGGCGTCCAATATCACGCCCGCGACGTCGCGGTGATGCGCGCCAAGCTCGAGAAGATCCCGATCGTCCTCGCCTCCGCCACGCCGGCGATCGAGACCCGCCACATGGCCGAAATCGGCCTGTACCGCGAAGTGAAGCTGCCTGACCGCTATGGCGGCGCCGAGCTTCCGGAGATCACCGCACTCGATCTCCTCGCCGATCCGCCGCCGCGCGGCCGCTGGCTGGCACCGGCGCTGGTCGAGGCGCTGGAGGAAACGCTGGAGCGGGACGAGCAGGCGCTCCTCTTCCTCAACCGCCGCGGCTACGCGCCGCTCACCCTGTGCCGCAATTGCGGGCACCGCTTTCAATGTCCCAATTGCACCGCTTGGATGGTCGAGCACCGGCTGATGCACCGTCTCGCCTGCCACCATTGCGGCCACGTCATGCCGCCGCCGCGCCTCTGCCCCGAGTGCAAGGAGGAGGACAGCCTGGTCGCCGTCGGCCCGGGCGTCGAGCGGATCGCCGACGAAGTCCGCGCCCTGTTCCCTGACGCCCGCACCGCGATCGTAACCTCGGACACCATCTGGTCCCCCGCCAAAGCCGCTGAATTCGTCGCCCGGATGGAGGAAGGTGCAATCGACATCGTCGTCGGCACCCAGCTCGTCACCAAAGGCTACCACTTCCCCAACCTCACCCTCGTCGGCGTGGTCGATGCCGATCTCGGCCTGCAGGGCGGAGACCTGCGCGCCGCCGAGAGGAGCTTCCAGCAGATCGCCCAGGTCGCCGGCCGCGCCGGGCGGGGCGAAAAGCCGGGCCGAGTGCTGGTCCAGACTCACGAGCCCGGCGCCCGGGTGATCAGCGCACTCGTGTCGGGCGATTCGGAAAGCTTCTACGAGGCCGAAACCGATGCCCGGCGCGAGGCCGCGATGCCGCCCTTCGGCCGCCTCGCCGGAATCATCGTTTCTTCCGAAAAGCTCGAGGAAGCGGTGGAAACTGCCCGCCTGATCGGCCGCAGCGCGCCGATCGTGGAAAATATGGCGGTGTTCGGACCCGCTCCGGCCCCCCTCGCCATGCTGCGCGGCCGCCACCGCCAGCGCCTGCTCGTCCACGCCGCCCGAAGCCTCGACGTGCAGGACGTGATCCGCGAATGGCTGGGCAAGTTGGAATGGCCGCGCGGCGTCCGAGTCGCCGTGGATGTCGATCCCTACAGCTTCCTTTGAACGGCGGCGCTTCTCGTCTTTGCAAGTCGGCTTTTGCCCGCTAAATCTTTGGCTTGCGTGAGGTTTTCTTCGGCGGGGGCACAGTGAACAGGCTTTTCAGATTCTTCTCGCTGGTGGCGCTCGCCGCCTTGCCGGCGGCAGCGCATGCCGAATGGTGGCAGGCGCGAACCGAGCATTTCATTATTTATTCCGAATCGTCGTCCCGTGACGCGGAGGCTTTCGCGACCCGGCTCGAGCGGTTCGACATGGCGCTTCGTTCGCTGCAGAACATCAGCTCCGAACCGATCTTGTCCGATTCGCACCGTCTCACCGTATTCCGGCGCGGCAACACCGAATATATCGGCAGGCTCTATGGCTCGCAGGGCGTGGCGGGCTTCTACATCCCCCGGATGGGCGGCTCCGTTGCCTACACGCCGGCCCGAACGGAAGGGAGCGGGCTCACCACCTACCGCCGCGACAGCCGCACCGATCTCGATCCGCAGTCCGTGCTGTTCCACGAATATGCGCACCATTTCATGTTCCAGCATTTCTCCGCCGCTTACCCGGACTGGTACGTGGAAGGGTTCGCAGAAACCGCGGCAACGATCGATCTTCAGGAGGGCGGCTCCTTTCACCTTGGCAATCCGCCGCAATACCGGGTCGCCGAACTCCTTCAGCCGCTCACGTCGGCCAAGCGGATGCTGACCAACACCTTGCCGCCGACCTTTGAAGTTTATTACAGCCACTATTCGCTGGGCTGGCTGCTGAACCACTACCTGACTTTTGAACCGTCGCGTCAGGGCCAGCTCAAGCAATATCTGCGGCTCATCAACGCCGGCACCGCGCCACCCGAAGCGGCGCGCAAGGCGTTTGGCGACCTTGATGTGCTTGACAAGGATCTGGCGCGTTACAGGAACAATCGCCCCCTGCCCGGCGCACTGGTCAAGCCGCAGGACTATGAGCCGCCCGTCGTGACGATGCGCAAGCTCGGCGCCGATGAGGAAGCGATCGTCCGGGTCGCGTTGCGCTCGAAGCGCGGGGTGGACCGCAAAGCGGCCGGCGAGCTTGCAGGCGAGGCGCGTTCGGTAGCGGCCAAATATCCGGCGAGCTACCCCGTCCAGATCGCCCTTGCCGAGGCCGAGTTCGACGACCGCAAGTATGACGCGGCCGAGGCCGCGGCGAATCGTGCGCTGGCTTTGAACGCCAAATCGGCGGAGGCGATGCTCTACATCGGTCGTGCCCATCTGGAGCGCGCCAGGGAGAAGAAGGACAAGGCGCAGTTCGAAACTGCCCGCAAGTGGTTCGAAAAGGCCCATGCTGCCGATCGCGAACATGCCGAGCCGCTCTTCTACAACTACCTGACCTATTATCACGCCGGAGTGTCCCCTCCGAAGACGGCGGTGACGGCGCTTGAGCGTGCCTTTGACATCGCGCCGTTCGCCACCGAGATTCGGCTAGTACTCGCCCGGCAGCTCCTCCTGGAAAAGGAGGGCAAGCTGGCGAGAACCGTACTCACGCCGCTCGCGATCGGCCCCCACCAGACAAAGAGTGCCAAGGCGCTGCGGTCGGTTGTCGAACTTCTTGACGCGGGCAAGGTCGAAGAAGCGCATACCACGCTTGCCGCCGAAATGGCGCGGGTGGAGCAGGAGCAGAAGAGCGGCAAGTCGAGCGACGACGACTAAGGCAGGGCCTCACGAATCGTGGCGTAGCCCCTGCTCCGCGCGCAGCAGCCGCGCCTTGCGCTCCAGGCCCCAGGCGTATCCCCCCGGCGAGCCGTCGCCGCGGCGGGCGCGGTGGCAGGGGATCAGAATGGCGACGCTGTTCGATCCGCAGGCGGTCCCCGCCGCGCGCGCCGCGCCCGGCTTGCCCGCCCTGGCGGCAAGCGCGGCGTAGGAGAGGCTTTCGCCTGCGGGAATCTGCGACAGCTCGCGCCACACCGCCTCCTGAAAAGCGGTGCCCCGCACGTCGAGCGGCAGATCGTGAGGCCGCTCAGGCGCTTCCACAGCCGCAAGCGTGCGTGCAACCAGCTCGGCCATCGCTTCCCCGCCCCCCTCGATCCGCGCCTGCGGAAAGCGTGCGCGAAGCTCCGCCTCCCCTTCGTCGAAGGCCAGCCGGCAAATGCCCTTGCCGGTCGCTGCCACTAGCATCGTGCCAAGCGAGGTTTCCGCCGCCGCCCAGCGGATCGTCTCGCCCTTGCCGCCGTCGCGCCAAGCGGACGGGGTCATCCCCAGCCGCGCCTTGGCGTCCGCATAAAAACGCCCCGGCCCCGAATAACCCGCATCATAGATCGCGTCCGTGACGCTGTCGTTGCTGTCCAAGGCCTCGGTCATGGTCTTTGCTCTCCTTGCGCGTGCATACGCCGCCGGAGTCACCCCCGTCGCGCGCCGGAACAAGCGGTGGAAGTGAAACGGCGAATAGCCCGCCGCCGCCGCCAGCGCTTCAAGCCCAGGCATCTCCTCCGCTTCCTCGATCAGCCGCAGCGCCTTTTCCAGCGCCTGCGCCTCGCGGCTCACCTCATCGGGCCTGCACCTGAGGCACGCCCGAAGCCCCGCCGCCGCAGCAGCACCGGGATCGGCAAAGAAGCGCACATTCTCCCGCTTGGGGTGCCGCGCCGCGCAGGACGGCCTGCAATAGATCCCCGTGGTCAGCACCCCGGTAACGAACCGCCCGTCTGCCGTGCGGTCGCGCCGAAGCACGGCCGCCCAGGCCTCCCCCTCATCGATGCTCGTCGCGGCGTCCATGCACCGTCTCTAGCCGCGTTTCCGGCCCGCTACATCCCGCCCCTTGCTTTCAAAGCGTTGGGACCCGCCACACACGGTTGCATCCCATTCACCCCCCTGCTAGGGGGCCGCAACCCATCGGGGGCGGTGCGCCGCCCCCTTTCCGTATGGTACATATCCGATCTGGGAGTAGAGGCGCGCGTGGAGATTTCCGGCGGCATTCAGGCAAGTCTGGCGGGGCGTTATGCAACCGCCCTTTTCGAACTGGCCCGCGATGAAAAGCAATTGGAAGCGGTTGGCGCGAGCCTCGCGTCCGTGCGCGCGGCGCTTGGCGACTCGGAGGATTTGCGCGCCCTCACCACCAGCCCGCTGATCGGCCGCGACGCCGCCGTGGGCGGTATCGCCGCCGCGGCAAGGGCGATGCAGGTCGATCCGACCACCGCCAATTTCCTCGGCGTGCTTGCCCGGAACGGCCGGCTGCGCGAACTCGGCAACGTCATCCGCTACTTCAACCTCCTCGCCGCCCAGCATCGCGGCGAGACCACGGCCGAAGTCACCTCCGCTCACCCGCTCGACGACGATCAGGTCGCGGCGCTGAAGGCGAACCTCAAGACCCGCCTGGGCCGCGACGTCGCGGTTGATCTCACCGTCGATCCCACCATCTTGGGTGGACTTGTCGTCAAGGTCGGCTCGCAGATGATCGACGGCTCCATCCGCACCAAACTCAACACCCTCGCGCATGCGATGAAAGGCTAATCATGGACATCCGCGCCGCAGAAATCTCCAAGGTCATCCGCGATCAGATCGCGGGCTTCGGCAACGAGGCCGAAGTCTCCGAAGTCGGCACCGTTCTCTCGGTCGGCGACGGCATCGCCCGCATCTACGGCCTCGACAACGTCCAGGCCGGCGAAATGGTCGAGTTCGCCGGCGGCATCAAGGGCATGGCGCTGAACCTTGAAGCCGACAACGTCGGCGCCGTGATCTTCGGCAACGACAGCGCGATCAAGGAAGGCGACACGGTTCGCCGCACCGGCACCATCGTCGACGTTCCCGTCGGCAAGGGCCTGCTCGGCCGCGTGGTCGACGGCCTCGGCAACCCGATCGACGGCAAGGGCCCGATCGTCGCCGAGAAGCGCATGCGCGTCGAAGTGAAGGCGCCGGGCATCATTCCCCGCAAATCCGTTCACGAGCCGGTGCAGACCGGCCTCAAGGCGCTTGACGCGCTCGTCCCCGTCGGCCGCGGCCAGCGCGAGCTGATCATCGGCGATCGCCAGACCGGCAAGTCGGCCGTCGCGCTCGACACCTTCATCAACCAGCGGAAAGCCAACCAGGGCGACGACGAGAGCCAGAAGCTTTACTGCATCTACGTCGCCGTCGGCCAGAAGCGCTCCACCGTCGCCCAGATCGTGCGCGCGCTCGAGGAAAACGGCGCGATGGAATATTCCATCGTCGTCGCCGCCACCGCATCCGAGCCTGCACCGCTTCAGTTCCTGGCGCCCTATACCGGCTGCACCATGGGCGAATATTTCCGCGACAACGGCATGCACGCCGTGATCGTCTATGACGATCTGTCCAAGCAGGCTGTCGCCTACCGCCAGATGTCGCTCCTTCTGCGCCGTCCGCCGGGTCGCGAAGCCTATCCGGGCGACGTCTTCTATCTCCACTCACGCCTGCTCGAGCGCGCGGCCAAGATGAATGATGCGCTGGGTGCCGGCTCGCTGACCGCGCTCCCGATCATCGAGACGCAGGCCGGCGACGTGTCGGCCTACATCCCGACCAACGTCATCTCGATCACCGACGGGCAGATCTTCCTCGAGACCGAGCTCTTCTACCAGGGCATCCGTCCGGCCATCAACGTCGGCCTCTCGGTCAGCCGCGTCGGTTCCGCCGCGCAGACCAAGGCAATGAAGAAGGTCGCCGGCTCGATCAAGCTGGAGCTTGCCCAGTATCGCGAAATGGCCGCGTTCGCGCAGTTCGGCTCCGATCTCGACGCCTCCACCCAGAAGCTGCTCAACCGCGGCGCGCGCCTGACGGAGCTGCTCAAGCAGCCGCAGTTCTCGCCGATGCCGGTGGAAGAGCAGGTCGTCTCGATCTTCGCCGGTGTGAACGGGTTCATCGATACGGTGCCGGTCAACGCCGTCACCCGCTTCGAAAGCGCGCTCCTCGCCCACGTCCGTTCGGACCATGCCGGTGTCCTCGGCAAGATCCGCGACACCAAGGCGCTGGACGACGGCACCACGGCTGAGCTCAAGACGATCATCGGCGATTTCGTGAAGACGTTTGCGTAAATAGAGGAAACCGTCACCCCGGACTTGATCCGGGGTCCACCTCCTTCTTCTCGGATGTCCGCAGGGAAGAAGGTGGATGCCGGATCAAGTCCGGCATGACGAACTGGGAAATCGAT
>DASWMM010000309.1:0-5985 GCA_036399755.1 Allosphingosinicella sp. | reverse complement strand
CCCCTCCACCACCCTTCGGGTGGTTCCCCTCCCCATGCTGCGCACGGGGAGGAACCGCCGCGGCGACCGGTTCAGGGAAAGGGCCCTCACCTCGCACGCGCGTGGCGCGCGGGCCCCTGCCTCTCCCGAAGTGGGAGATGCCGGGAAGGCCGTCGCGGTAGCGGCTGTCGAGGTGGCGCTGACGGGTTCGAAGATCATGGGATCATCCCGGCTTGCCTCCTCGATCCGTGCGGCTTGATCCGGGCCGGCTGTTCCCCTTAGGTGCTGCATTGGTCAGCCGAGGTGGTGGAGAATGGACGGGCATCTGCGAAGTGCGGAAGCCGTGGACGGCGCACCGCGCGAGCGGCTGCACGGCGTCCAGTATCTCAGGGCGGCTGCCGCTCTCCAGGTCGTTCTGTTCCACGCCAGCATGGCTGCCGGTTATCCGATCACTTTGGGCGCCTTGGGCGTGCCGCTGTTCTTCGTGATCAGCGGCTTCATCATGGAGGTGATCTCATCCCCGGAAACCCGGCCAGGTGGCTTCCTGCGCAACCGTTTCCTGCGGATCGCGCCGCTTTACTGGCTCGCGACCTGCACGGCCGCCGCTGTTCAGGGCGGCGCCGGCAAGGGGCATCTGGCCGCGTCGTTCCTGTTTCTTCCCTGGCCGGGCGCCGGTGCGGAGAAGCATTTCTTCCCCGTTCACAATGTGGGTTGGACGCTTAATTACGAGATGTTCTTCTACGGGCTGTTCGCCCTGTCGCTGCTTGCGCCCGCCCGGCTTCGTTTGCCGGTCCTTTCCGCCGCGTTCCTGAGCTTCGTGGCCGTCGGCTACCTGGTCCCTTCGGACATGGGGGCGGCGCGGTTCTGGACCGATCCCTTGATCCTGCAGTTTCTCGCCGGTGCGTGGCTCGGCCGTTGGTGGAAGGGGCGGGGGTCCCTCGCGTGGCCGATCGGCGGGTGCGTCGTTGCCATCGCTTTGCTCGCGGTCCCCGGGCTGCACCACTTCCAGTCCGCCGTGTGGCGGGGCGTGTGCGCCGTGGCGATCCTGCTGATCGTGCTTGCGGCCGAGCGGCGCGGCTTGCTCGCCAAACCGTTCCGGCCCCTCGTCCTGCTCGGCGATGCGAGCTACTCGATCTACCTCGCGCATCCGCTTGTTCTGCTCGGCGTCCTTGCCTTGCACCCACCGGCGCCGATCCTCATCGTCGCGGGGATCGCGGCAAGCATCGTTGTGGGTGTGCTCTGCTACCTGTGGATCGAGCGCCCGATGCTGCGCGTATTCCGCCTTCGCACCCGGATCGCGGGAGCCCCGGTTCCGGCGGGGCCTTAGGTCCGTGGAAGACTGTCGCGGTAGCGGCTGTCGAGGTAGCGCTGGCGGGTTTCGAACGTCATGCGGTCATCGCGGCTTGCTTCCTCGGCGACGCGGGTGAGTTCGGCGGCGATGGTGGACAGGCCGTCGGTCAGCCGCTGCACTTCCTCCGGCCGCTCGCGGACGGTGGCGGGGAGGCCGCACCAGGTGGCGACCAGAGTCGGCAGGTGCTCGCCGATCAGCCGCCGCGCTTCCCAGGCGAGGGTTGCGCCGGGCTCGAGCTTGACGAGGTGGCGCGGCAGATCGCCCAGCAGGTCGAGGATGGTTTCGTAGACCGGGATCGCGGCCTGGGGCAGCATCAGGCGCTGGTCGAGCAGCCATTCCTCCGCTTGGGCCGGGAGCGCCTGCAGCTCTTCGCGCGAGAATTGCTTCGGGCCGGCGCGCCCCGGCCACAGCCCGGTCAGCGCCGCCCCGGCGACGGCAACCGCGCCGGCCGCGACCAGCGCGCTGGCGAAGGGGGCAAGCGTTACCGCATAGGCCAGGGCGCCGGCACCGGAAACGCCGCCCAGAGCCGCGGCGCGCTTGAACTTGCGGGCGGCTTCGCGCTTGCGGCGTTCCCCGCGGCGCTTCTCGGCCTCGCGGACGCTTCGCGACTTGAGGTGCTTGCGAACGAAATCCTCGGCGCCGCGCAGTGCGCCGCCGACGGAAAAGCCGGTCTTCATTCCGGTCCGCCGATCCCGCCCGGATCCTTGTAGCGGCTTTCAATGAAGCGGCCCTGGCTTTCCAGCGCGTCGCGCTTGCCCTGGGCGAGCCTGGCGCCGATCTCGCCCAAGGCGGTGTGCGCGGCGTCGAGGCCGGTGATCAGCCGTTCGTCCACCGTCAGCCCTTCGCCGTCGCGTTCGGCGCGGTAGGCGGCGGGCACGCTTTCGTAGCGCTGAATGAGCTCGGGCAGGTGCTTGCCCATCAGCCGCCGGGCGTCCTGGGCGAGCGGGTCCAATGGCGCAAGCTCGGCGAGCTGGTGCTGGAGCAGCGGCAGGCTTGCACTGATCGCGTCGACCCGCCGCGCGGCGGGGGCGGGAAGGGCGGGGCGCTGGCGCACCAGCAGGCTTTCGAGCTGCTCGACGACGCGCTTTGTTGGGACGTCGTTGCTCAGCTCCACCGGCTTCGCCTCGCCGCCGCCGGCGAAGGAGAAGGCGACGATGCCGAGCGTCAGCAGGATAATGATGAACAGGCCGCCAAGCCCGATCGGCGCGATCATCTGGCTGAACAGCAGGGTGGCGATGATCAGTGCGCCGAGCGCCAGGCCGATGCCGCCGAGGCGTTTGCCGACCGAGCCTGCCATGCGGCCAAGGTGGCGGCGGCGCGCGGCATTGGCCTGCGGCGAGCCGTCGAGCCGCGCCGCGACTTGGTCGAAGCGGGCGATCGCCTGGTCGACGCTGCGGGGCTGGCGGGCCACCTTTTACCTCTCGACCGGTGCCAGCAGGGACGTGGCGCCGGTGCCGCCGGCGAGGCGGTTCTGCTCCACGCCTTCCGCCCGCGCGATGTAGCCGCGGCTCTTTTCCACTTCGCTGGAAAGCGTGGTCACCGTCTGCTTCATGCTGGACAGGGCCTCGACCTTGAATTGGTCGATCATGTCCATGGTCTCGTAGATGTTCTGGAACGCGCGCTGCAGCGTTTCCAGCGGAATGGTGGCGGAAGCGGCCTGGCGGTGGATATCCGCCGACTGGCTCTTAAGCAGGTTGCCGGTTGAGTCGATGACGTTGGCGGTGGTGGTGTTGAGGGCGGTGATCTGATCGAGCACCAGCCGCTGGTTGGTCAGCGCCGACGACACCGTCACCGCCGTACGAAGCGCCGACACGGTGGTGGTGGAGGCGCGGTCGACGCCCTTGATCAGCTCGACATTGTTCTTTTTGACGAGATCGAGGGCGAGATAGCCCTGCACCGTTACCGCCATCTGGGTGAGGAGATCGGTGGTGCGCTGCCGGATATAGAACAAAGCCGTCTCGCGCAGCGCCTTGGCCTTGGCGGGCTCGGTGGCGTCGAGCTCGTTGGCTTTCTCCTCCAGCCTGGCGTCGAGCTCCTTGGAAATGTGGATCATCTGCTCGAGCTGGCCCATCGTCTTCCACATCGCCGCGCGCTCGGTGTCGATCGCGGCATTGTCCATCAGGAGCTCATCCTTGCCGGAGGCGAGGCTGGAGAGGATCTTGGAAATGTGGGTCTGGGCGGACTGATATTTCTCGAAATAATCGCTGAGCTTGTCCCCGAACGGGAGGAAGCCCAGGATCTTGCGCGGCGTCGACAGATTGCCCTGCCGGCCGGGATCGAGATCCTCCACCGTGCGGCGAAGCTCGGTCAGGTCCGCGCCGATGCCGTTGTCGGCGCTGATCGCCTTTACCGGCCGGTCGAGGAAGCGGTTGGAATGACCCGCCGCGTCCATGATCTGCTTGCGGCCCATGTTGGAAAGCTCGTCCACCTTGCGGCCGAATTCCGGGCTGTTGGCGTCGGTGGCGGCGAGATCGTTGACGAACTTGTCGACCACGCCGGCAAGCTTCGACTTGGTGTCCGGATCGATCGGCACCAGCCCGGCCGCCTGGGACGGCTCGACAATCTGCAGCGTCTCGGGCGGTTCCAGCTTGATCTTGGTTTCGGTGGCGGTGCTGGCCATGGATCGTCCCTCCCAATCGTTACCGGCGTAAATGGGGCAGGGGGGTATGTCAGTGCAAGGGGAAAAGTGTGTTATTTCCCTAACACGCCGCGTCAGCCCGCCCGTTGAAGATGCGCCAGCGCCTCGGCAAGCGGCATGCCGAGCAGGGCGTTCAGGCTGGCGGCATCGTAGAGGCTTCGGCAGCGGCGCCCGTGCCGCCAGGCGGCAAAGGTGCGTCGCGGCATGATGGCGAGCCCGGCCAGCACCATTGGGCCAACGAACAGGGTCGCGCCCCAGTGCGGGAAGCGGCCGGCGCCGAATTCCCATGCCGCGATCAGCAACTCGCCTTCCACGTCGCACGGGTAGCCGGTGAGGAGGTGGTGAACGTCGTGGGCGTCGATGGCCCGGCGCCGCCAGCCAAAGTTCGGCAGCGGAAAGGCCCAGCCGCCGATGCGGAGGATCCATCGCTTCGCCTCCCGCTCGCGCTGGCAAAGGCCGTTCTCGCGCCGGAAACGGGCCAGGGCCGAGCCGACGGTGGCGTCTTCGCTCACGGCGCGGTGATCTCCGCCTGGCCCGGCGCGGTGACGCTCAGCGCCCGGCCGGTTTGCGGGGTGATCCCCGGACGGGGCGGCAATGTGTCCGGCACCTTGATGTTCCAGGCCAAGCCGAGCTTTTCGAGGAGCTGGATGAAGTGCCAGCCGAGGTCCACCTGCCCGGGATAGAGCCCATGGCGAGCCGAGCTCGGAAAGGCGTGGTGGTTGTTGTGCCAGCTTTCGCCCATCGTCGGAATGGCCATGATCGGCACGTTATAGGCCTGGAGAGCCGCGCCATCGAGCGTCCAGTCCTGCGGCCCGCGCGTGTGCGCGAAATAGGAAATGAACCAATGCATCGTCGTGCAGGCGGCAACGCGCACCACCACCCCCCACACCACGAACGGCCAGCCGCCCGCCCAATACAGCAACAGCGCCACCGGAATCTGATGCGCCATCCAGGTGCGCTGAAGGAACCGGTAAAAGCGATCGTCGCCGATGCCCGGGCCGGGATCGAAGCCGGGCGGGTGCTTCAGCTTCAGTTTGAAGTTGAGGTAGTAGAAGCCCTCGATCCACATCGGCTTGCCGTGGCGCAGGAACCAGTGGCAGTCGGTTTCGCGCTGCGCCCAGTCGCGGCTGTCGTGAAGGCCGATCGTCCACACCGGCCCGCCCATGCCGACCAGGGTGCCGAGATACACCAGGCTCCGCTCGAGCCATTTCGGGCAATCGAAGCTGCGGTGAATGAGCCGGCGGTGGAAGCCCACCGAATGGCCGGCGCACAAGGTCACTCCCGCGGTGGCGAGAAAGACCAGGAACGCGCCCCAGGTGAAGAACATCGGCCCAAGCACCAGCGCGCCGAGCAGGAAGCCGCTGTTCCAGATCGACCGGCCCGGGTCCCACTGCACTTCGCCTTCGATCGGGCTGGCGGTGTCCAGATTGGTCAGCGAATTGACTTTGAAGGCGGCGCGCCCCGCCGCCGCGTCCGGCATGTCGCTCATGATACCTGCGCCTTTCGTGCAATGATCGACTGAATAAGATAGCCGGCGCTGCGCTCCGCCGCGGCCTGCTGCAGCGGCCCGAAATACCAGTAGGGATCGAGCAAACGGCGGTATTTCACGGTCAGCGCCACGCGGGTGCGTCCGCCGCCAAGGTCGGTGAAGTTCACCTCCGTCCCCTCCACGCGCATGTAGTGGGACAGGTAACTGTCGTCGCGCGTGATCTGCGTGCGGATTCGGCGCGGCGAGACTTCGGCGATGCGCAGGTGCATCTCGCCCTGGTGGAGGTTGGCGAAGAACCAGCGGCGGTAGGTGAAATGCATACGGTGGATGTCGCCGGCCTTGAGCGTCCCCGCCTCCACCCGGTCGGGCAGCGGAAAGATCGACAGGTACCAGTCGCGTTCTTTTGGAAAAACGATCGGCCGGGCCATGTTGGCCTGGAGCTCGGCTATGCTGCCCTCCACCACCGCGACCCGCGTCGCTTCGCGATAGCGCGCAACCGTGGTCGGCTCGGTCAGCCCCTCCATCGAG
>DASWMM010000308.1:0-2139 GCA_036399755.1 Allosphingosinicella sp. | reverse complement strand
TCGAAGGCGACGCGCGCAAGCTGCAGTTTACGAGCAGCGCCTGCGTGCTCGATGCCTATCTCTATCCACCCGCGCCGGGCCGCGAGCCCCAGACCACCTACATCGACGCGCGCCTGCCCGATGGCCGCGATACCGACCGCGTGGGGTGTGTCACGGCGCTGCGGGTCCGGTGACGCGGGGGACTTCACTCAGACCGTGAAGCTCTCACCGCAGCCGCAGGCACCCTTGGCGTTGGGGTTGGCGAAGACGAAGCCGGCGGTGAAATCGTCCTCCACCCAGTCCATGGTCGATCCGATCAGATATAGGATCGAGCCCGCGTCGACGAAGAAGGGGCCGGCCGGCGTCTCGATGCGCTCGTCCATCGGGGAGGCCTCGGTGACGTAATCGACGCTGTAGGCGAGGCCGGAGCAGCCGCGGCGCGGGGTGGACAGCTTGAGGCCCGTCGTGCCCTCGGGCGCGCGGGCCATCAGATCCGCGATCCGCGTTTCGGCGGCCGGCGTGAGGATCAGCGCGGCCGGGCGGGGGCGGCGGGTTTTGGTGAGGATCTCAGTCATAGGTCATATAATCCGTTCGTCCCGAGCCCTTCGACCCCGCCTGCGGCGGCGCTCAGGATAAACTTCGGCCTTTGGTCGAAGTCGAGGGGCGGGAGCTCGGCTTCCTCGTGTGCGCCCCTCGACTTCGCTCGGGACGAACGAGGTTGGGGGAGCGTCTTTCTTCTTCAATCGCTCAAAGTACCACTTTGAGCGAAATTCACAGCATCCCCAATTCGAGTTTCGCCTCATCCGTCATCTTCTGCGGATCCCAGGGCGGATCCCAGACGAGTTCGACTTCGGCGTGGCCGACGCCGGGGACGGAGCCGACGCGCAGTTCAACCTCGCCGGGCATCGATTCGGCAACCGGGCAGTTCGGCGTGGTCAGGGTCATCTTCACCATGGCATGGTGCTCGGGCGTGATCTCGACGTCGTAGATCAGGCCGAGATCGTAGATGTTGACCGGGATTTCCGGGTCGTAGATTTCCTTGAGCGCCTCGATCACCGCTTCGTAGAGCTCGCCGCCGGACATTTCGGGCGCGGGTTCGGCGGGCGCGGCCTTTGCGAGGAAGCCTTCCAAGTAGTCGCGCTTGCGCGAGAGGGTGTCAGCGACGCCCGCGGATGGCGGGCCGGGGGTCTCCACCGCATCCGACACGCGCGCCTTGGGCGGGGACGGGGCCTCGCTGACTTCCTCGATTTCGATCCTGCGTTCCTCGTTCACCCGAAGATCCTCGTTACCCGTTCGATGCCGGCGACCAGCGCCTCGATGTCGCGGCGGCCGTTGTAGACGCCGAAGCTTGCCCGCGCCGTTGCATCCACGCCCAAATGGCGCATCAGCGGCTGGGCGCAATGGTGGCCGGCGCGGATGGCGACCTTGCTCTCGTCCAATATGGTGCCGACGTCGTGGGGATGCACCCCCTCCAGCGCGAAGCTGACGATGCCGGCGCTATCTTCCGGGCCGAACAGGCGGACGCTGTTGATGGAGGAAAGCGCGTCGCGTGCTTCGGCGACGAGGGCGGCTTCGTGCGCGGCGATCTCTTCCAGCCCGATCCGCTCGACATAGCCGACCGCCGCTTCAAGCCCGAGCACGCCGACAATGTGCGGCGTTCCGGCCTCGAAGCGGGCGGGCGGGGGCGCGAAGGTGGTGCCTTCGAAGCTGACCTTGTCGATCATCGCGCCGCCGCCCTGCCACGGCGGCATCGCGTCGAGCAATTCGGTGCGGCCCCAGAGGACGCCGATGCCGGTTGGGCCGTAGAGCTTGTGGCCGGAGAAGGTGTAGAAGTCGCAGCCGAGCTCGGCGACGTTCACCGGCATGCGCGGCACCGCCTGGCAGCCATCCAGGAGGAGCAGGGCACCGACGGAATGGGCGAGATCGGCGGCGCGGCGGGCGTCGAGGACGGAGCCGAGCACGTTGGAGACGTGGGCGAGCGCGACCAGCTTGTGGCGCTCGGTCAGCATCGCGGCCATGGCGTCGAGATCGATACGATGGTCGGGCGTCAGCGGGGCGACGTCGATGATCGCGCCGGTCCGCTCGGCCACCAGCTGCCACGGCACGATGTTGGAATGGTGCTCCAGCATCGAGAGCATGATGCGGTCGCCTTCCTCGAGG
>DASWMM010000307.1:0-6947 GCA_036399755.1 Allosphingosinicella sp. | reverse complement strand
GCTCCGCCCAATCGTTCATTTCCAGGAGGGCGACATGGTCGCGCGGCTCGAAGTCGAAGCTGCGCGGCTCGCCGTGCGTGCGCACTACGGTGTTGGAATTCTCGTCCGGGCCGACGGGGGCGCCGTCCCACGGGATGTTGGGGATGCGCAGGAGCAGAGGTTTCAGCTGGGCCTCGATTTCCGTGAGTTGAGCCTCCTCCTTGGAGATCTCAGCGGAGATTCCCTTTACGATGCTGCGCAACGTTTCCCGCTCGGTAGGGGAGCAGTTCTGAAATGCGGCACTCTGTTGGTTCTTGCTGGCTCTGTTCAGCTCCAAGGCCGTTTTCACCGCCTTCGCTTTGAGGTCGAGTCGCAAAACTTCGTC
Organism: Allosphingosinicella sp.; assembly: GCA_036399755.1. Classification (GTDB taxonomy): domain Bacteria; phylum Pseudomonadota; class Alphaproteobacteria; order Sphingomonadales; family Sphingomonadaceae; genus Allosphingosinicella. The sequence continues at coordinate 6,583 of DASWMM010000307.1, read as the reverse complement.
GATGTCTACGGCTACGTTCTTATCCCTCACCGCCTTGCGTACGGCGTTGGTGTTTTCGCGGATGAATTGAAGGCTCAGCATCCTGCCCTAAAAGAGCAGAATGCCGCCCCTGTCAAAGCTTCAGAACCAGGCGCGGACGCCGAGCAGCAGGCTCCAGCCCCCTGCATCGTCGCCATCGGCGCGGCGCAGGCGGGCGGTGTCGCCGAAGCCGCGCTGATATTCGACGCCGAGATACGGCGCGAATTCCGGCTTCACCTGATAGCGCAGCCGCAGCCCCGCCTCCGCGGCCGACAGGCCGGAGCCGACCCGAAGCTCCGGCACGTCCTGCAGGCTGAACTGCAGCTCGGCTTCCGGCTGGAGGATCAGCTTCTGCGTAATGCGCAGGTCGTATTCCGCTTCGACCCGGGCGGTAACGTCCCCCTTGGTCGACACAAAGGCGGCGGCATCGACCTCGACCCAGTAAGGCGCGAGGCCCTGAACGCCGAGCGCAAGATAGGTGCGATCCGGCCCCCGGCCGAAATCCTGGCGGAGGCCGAGCTGGAGGTCGAACCATGGGTCGATCGCATGGCTCCAAAGCGACTGCGCTTCTCCATGCTCCAGCCGCTCGCCGAACACGCCTTCGCCTTCCGACTTGAGCCAAAGCTTGTCTATGTCGCCGCCATACCAGCCCTCCGCGTCCCAGGCGAAACCATCGCGGCCGTTCTGCGAGCGGTATTCGAGCCGGTCGATCAGCACCTTGGCCGTTCGGATGCGGCCATGCTCCTCGCGCAGAACCCCTCGGGCCGCTGTCATCGCGTCCGTGCCGTAAACCGCATCCGCGGCATGCGCCGGTCCGGAGAGCGCGGCGGCTGACGGCGGCGCAACCGGCGGTCGCGTATCCGCCATATTGTGCCCGGCGTGGGGATCGGCGGGTGCCGCTTCGGGCATGTGGTGCCCCGCATGCGGATCGGCTGGCGCGGCTTCAGGCATGTGGTGCCCCGCATGAGGATCGACGGGCGGTGCTGGTGCTGGCGCCGGTTCCGGCATGACATGGCCGGCGTGCGGGTCCGGCGCCTCGGCGGGCGGTGCGGGCTGATGGGCGCCATGGCCCCCGTGCTGGGCAAGCGCCGGCGCCGAGGTTCCGAGCGCGAGGAGCAGGATCAGCCGCTTCATGCCGCCTCTCCATCCATTGGCCGAACGGTGACCACGCGCATCATCCCGGCGTGCATGTGGAGCATCAGGTGGCAGTGGAACGCCCAGTCGCCCGGCGCGTCGGCGGTGAGGTCGAAGCTCAGCGTCGCCCCCGGCAGCACCCGCACCGTGTGCTTCACCGGATGGTTGCCGGGTTGGCCGTTTACCACCTCGAAGAAGTGGCCGTGGAGGTGCATCGGGTGGGTCATCATGGTGTGGTTGATCATGGTGACGCGCACCCGCTCGTTTCGCTCGAAGCGGATCGGCTCGGGCGCTCCCGAAAGCTTCTTGCCGTCGATCGACCACATGAAGCGCTCCATGTTGCCGGTCAGGTGGACCTCGACCGTCCGGGTGGGGGCGCGGGTGTCCGGGTTCGGCACTGCGGAGACGAGGTCGCGATAGGTGAGCACCCGGTGGCCGACATTCTCCAGCCCGAGGCCCGGCTCGCCGGAGCGGTCGATCGGCATCGGCGCGATCATGTCGACGCCCACCCCCACTTCGAACGGCACCTTCGTCTCGTCGCGCATGTCCATCTTGCCGTGGTCCATGGCCATGCCCCCGGTGCCATGAGTGCCATGATCCATTCCCCCCATGCCCATGTCCTTCATGGTCAGGATCGGGCGCTCGCGCACCGGCGGCACCGGCGCGCGCATGCCCTGTCGTGGGGCGAGGGTGGCGACGCCCATGCCGGATCGGTCCATCGCCTCGGCGACGACGCTGTAGGCGCCGTCGCCCGGCGTCACGATCACGTCGTAGGTCTCCGCATTGCCGATCTGGATTTCGTCCACGCTCACCGGCCGGACGTGCTGGCCGTCCGAGGCAATGACCTCCATCGGCAGTCCCGGAATACGGACGTTGAAGATCGTCATCGCCGCGGCGCTGACGATGCGCAGGCGCACCCGCTCGCCCGGCTTGAACAGGCCGGTCCAGTTCTCATCCGGCCCGTGGCCGTTGATCAGGTAGGTGTAGGCCGCGCCGGTGACGTCGAGGGTATCGGTCGGGTCCATGCGCATCTGCGCGAACATCGCGCGGTCGGCGGCGGACATCGCGTCCTTGCCCTGGAGACGGCGGAGCAGGGTGGTGCGCTGGCGGTTGAAGAAGCCCGCTTCCGCCTTCAGCCGCTGCATGAGCTGGTGCGGGTGCATGAACGTCCAGTCGGACAGGACGATGACGTGCTCGCGATCATAAGCCACCGGGTCCGCGCCGGCGGGATCGATGACCAGCGGACCGTACAGGCCGGACTGCTCCTGGTGGCCGGAGTGGCTGTGATACCAATAGGTGCCCGACTGGCGGATCGGGAACTCGTAGGTGAAGGTGGACCGGGCCTTGATTCCGGGGAAGCTGACGCCCGGAACGCCGTCCATCTGAAACGGCACGATCAGGCCGTGCCAGTGAATCGAGGTGTCCTCGTCCAGCCGGTTATCGACGTGCAGGCGCACGTTCTGGCCTTCCTTCAGGCGGATCAGCGGGCCGGGGATGGTGCCGTTCACCGTCACCGCATGGCCGCTTCGCCCGCCGGTAAAGAAAGGGCCGTGGTCCACCGTCAGGCGGATGTCCTCGCCGGTCAGGGTTTCGTTCCGCCGGACGGTGCCGGGCGTGCCGCTCTGGGCCCAGGCGGGAAAGAGCGGCGCGAGGCCGAGCCCGGCGCTGCCCAAAGCGGCGGCGCGCAACAGGGCGCGGCGCTCGATGGCGCGCGTGTCGATGGTCATGGGGTGTCCCTTTGAAGGGAGGCGCAGGCCGGGCCCGCGCCTCCTCCCGTCAGTGCTTAATGGCCGCCGTGATCGCCGTGTGCGGCGGGCTTGGCCTCGGCCTTGTGCGATTCGTGATCGCAGCAGGCCATCTTCTTGCCGTCCTGCGCCATCGGGCAATCGTGCTTCTTCGCTTCGCCGGCCATGTGCGCGGCGTGCTCCGCAGGGCTCATCTTGCCATGATCCATCTGGCCATTGTGCGTTTGGCCATGGTCCATCTTGGAATGATCCACCTGGCCGTGCTGGCTGTGATCCGTCGCCGGAGTCGTCTGAGCGGCGGCGGGAACGGCGAAGGCGAGCGCAAAGGCGCTGAGGATAAGCTTCATCTCGGTATCTCCTGAAAATCTGATTTGGATCGGATCTTCAGGCGATTCGGGGAGGGGGCGTCTCCGCTTCGGGGGAAAGGCCGGTAATTGCCGGAACGAGCACTGCCACCAGCGTCGGGCGCAAAGCGATCTGCTCGGCCGCCAGCGGAGCCTCGGCGGCCGGAAGAGCCGCGCAGGCCATCAGGCAGTCCGCGGCGGAGGAGCCACCCCCGTGCTTCTTGTCTCCCTTGCCGTCCATATCCGCGCAATGGCCGGCCTCGGCCGACGCCATCTCGCCGTGCGGCGCGGCGGCAACGGCATGGCCCTGCCCGGCCATGGCGAGCGGCATCAGCAGCAGCGCGAACATGGCAAGGAGGCGGAGGAGGCGCGACGCCGTCATGGACGCGAGATAAGCGCCGGACCCGCCGGTTACAACGGCGGCGTTGACCCGCCGGACCCTTCCGGGCCGTCCAGGACCGGACAAGGGGGCCGGCCGCCGCCGTGACAGGACAGCAGGAAGCAACGCTGATAAGCGGCCACGGAAGCGGGAATCTTGGTGGGAGCGGCACGGGCCGCGACCGCATTCACCCAGCTGCATCAACACCTTGGAAAGGCAGCGTGGCGGAGACGGAGGGATTCGAACCCTCGGTAGGAGTAATCCCCCTACGACGGTTTAGCAAACCGTTGGTTTCAGCCACTCACCCACGTCTCCGGCTGCGCTGAGCGGCGGGCTATAGCGGGGCCTTGAGGGCTGTTCAAGCGGCGCTGGGGCGGCGGCCTGGCTTATTATCGACTCTCCCCACCGTTCGTTCATTGCGGGGAAAGCCGCGGCGGGATTAACCTTCCTCTTTGTAACGCTTCGGGGGGAATGGGGAATGTTCCGCAACAGCTTGATGAGGATCGCCGCGGCGACCCTGCTTGCCATTGGCAGCGCCGCGGGCGCGCAGGTCGGCACGGTGGATCCGAACGATGCTTATGCGCAGGGCGCCCAGACCGCGCCGGATCAGGAAGAGGAGCAGGCTCCCGCCGGGAGCGAGTGGGTCGCCACCGATCCGGGTACGCAGGGCACGCAGGAAGCGCCCGGTGATCCGGGCTATGCGGCCGACGCGCCGTCCAGCGCATCCAGCCGCGCAAGCGCCGCCGCCGGCAACGAAACGGTCGCCCGCCGCGACGTTTTCACGGCAGCGGAAGGCGTGTTCGGCAAAGGCGCCGAGGGCCTTGCCGACATGATCGAGAAACTGTTGCGCGATCAGGGCGAGCCCAATGCCTACATCACCGGCCGCGAGGCGGGCGGCGCGTTCATCGCCGGCGTGCGCTACGGTTCCGGCACGCTTCACCACCAGGTGGAGGGCGACCGGCCGATCTACTGGACGGGCCCCTCGCTCGGCTTCGATTTCGGCGCCGATGCCGCCAAGGTGTTCGTTTTGGTCTACAACCTCCACGATGCGCAGCGCATCTTCCGCCGTTATCCGGCGGCCGAGGGCAACGCCTATGTGGTGGGCGGCCTCACCGCCAGCTACCTGAGGCGCGGCGACGTGGTGCTGATCCCGATCCGCCTGGGCGTCGGCGCCCGGCTCGGCGTCAACGGCGGCTACATGCGCTTCTCGGAAAAGACCCGCTGGCTGCCGTTCTGAACTAGCTCACCAGCCGCGTGAGGCCGTCGATCGTGTCGGCTTCGGCGGCGGGCTTGTCGCGGCGAATCCGGGAGACGCGCGGGAAGCGCATGGCGAGGCCGGATTTGTGGCGCTTCGACTGGTGGATGGAGTCGAAGGCGACTTCGAACACCAGCGTCTTCTGCACCTCGCGCACCGGGCCGAAGCGCTGCAGGGTGTTGTTGCGCACGAACCGGTCGAGCCACATCAGCTCCTCGTCGGTGAAGCCGAAATAGGCCTTGCCGACGGGCAGCAGCTCCCCTTCCGGGTTCCAGCAGCCGAAGGTGAAATCGGAATAATATGACGAGCGCTTGCCGCTGCCGCGCGCCGCATACATCAGCACGCAATCGGCGGTGAGCGGGTCGCGCTTCCATTTGTACCACAGGCCGGTCTTGCGGCCGGGGACGTAGGGGCTGTCGCGACGCTTCAGCATCACGCCTTCGATGGACGCGTCGCGGCTGCCGGCGCGGATTTCCTCAAGCGCGTCGAAGCTGTCGGCCTCGATCAGTGCTGAGAGGTCGAAGCGGTCGGGGTCGAGGGCGGCGACGAAGGGCTCCAGGCGCGTGCGGCGCTCGCTCCAGGGCAGGGCGCGAACATCCTCCTTGCCGTCGAACAGGATGTCGTAGAGGCGGACGAAGGCGGGATATTCGCGCAGCGTCTTGGGCGACACGACCTTGCGGCCAAGCCTTTGCTGAAGCGCGTTGAAGCTTGCCGCGGCCCCGCCATGGGCGTCAGCCCCCTGGAACTCGCCTTTCACCAGCAGTTCGCCGTCGACCACGCCGTCGCAGCGGAAGGCCTCGGCCACTTCGGGGAAGCTGTGGGTGATGTCGTCGCCGGCGCGGCTGTATAGCCGGGTTTGGCCGGCCACGCCGACGATCTGCACCCGGATGCCGTCCCATTTCCACTCGGCGGCGTATTCGGCCATCGAAACGCGCAGCTCCTCGAGCGGATGGGCGAGCATGAAGGGGCGGAAGACGGGCACGTTTTCGGACGTCGGCTGGGCGCCGCGGCCTTCCGCCCAGTCGAAGAGCTTAAGGTACGGCGCGCCGATCCCGTGCCACACCTCTTCCACCGCATCGACTTCGAGCCCGAAGGCTTGCGCCAGCGCCGTCTTGGCGAGGCGCGCGGAGACGCCGATGCGCAGCTCGCCGGTGGCCAGCTTCAAGAGCGCGTAGCGGCCGGAGGCGTCGAGATGGTCGAGCATGCCGACGAGGGCACCCGGCGCCTCGACGCGGCCAAGCCCGCGCAGCCGCTCCACCACCGCGCCGATGCGCAGCGAGCCGTCGTCGAGCTCGGCCGGCTCGCCCAGCGGCTTGGGCCAGAGCAGCGACACGGTTTCGGCCATGTCGCCGACATAGTCCCAGCTCATGTTGAACAAGGTGGGATCGACGCGCTCCTCGACCAACGCGCGGATCGCCGCCGGCTTGGCGCCGGGCAGGTCGAGCTCGCCGGTCAACGCGGCAAGCGCATAGCCGCGATCGGGGTCGGGGGTGCGGCGGAGGTAATCGCCGATCAGCTTCAGCTTGCCGTTGCGCGAACGGGTGTAGACGAGGCTGTCGAGGAGTTGGGAGAATTCACGCATCGCGGGCGTAACGAACCGCATCGACCGGAGGTTCAGTCGGGCCGGTGGTGAAGCGAGCCGGCGCCTCTCTTCCTCCCCATCGCCAGATGGGGAGGGGAACCACCCGAAGGGTGGTGGAGGGGTAAC
>DASWMM010000306.1:0-1830 GCA_036399755.1 Allosphingosinicella sp. | reverse complement strand
GCAGGCGCCGTCGGCGCCGGTGACCCGGACGGCGGCGCCGGCGGGGGCGTCGGGGCCGCGGCAGGCCCAGACGCTGTCGCCGACGATCACCCGGCCGCGGCCGTTCTCGATCGCGCTTGCCAGCGTCAGGGTTTCACCGCGGAGGCGTTCGGCGCGCTGATTAAGCAGGGGGTCGCTGGTCGTCACCGGATGGCTCAGATACCAGCGCCGGCCGGCATAAACCGTTGCGACCGAGAAGAGGGTGAAGAGGACGAGCTGGAACGGCAAGGCGATGCCGAGCAGCATGGTGGCGAGGCCGGTGAGGGCGGCGGCGGCGGCGAGCCAGATCAGGAACACACCGGGCGAGACCAGCTCGCCGATACCGAACAGCACCGCGGCGAGCAGCCACAGCCAGTGCGGTTCGAGGTCGAGGCCGTTCACAGGCCGGGGCCGGTTGGGCCCTCAAAGGGGCCGCGACGCTGGGGAAGGGGCGGCGGCTGGGCCGGGGGGCTGCTCGGGCCGGAAAGGGCATCGCGGGCGAGTTCGCCGATGCCGCCAAGCGTGCCGATGAGCTGGGTCGCTTCGACCGGGAAGAGGATGGTCTTGGCGTTGGGCGAGGTTGCAAACTGGCCGATCGCTTCGACATATTTCTGGGCAATGAAGTAATTGATCGCCTGGGTGTTGCCGTCCTTGATCGCTTCCGAGACGACCTGAGTGGCCCGGGCTTCCGCCTCGGCGCCGCGCTCGCGCGCTTCGGCGTCGCGGAAGGCGGCTTCGCGGCGGCCTTCGGCTTCCAGGATCTGGCCCTGCTTCTCACCCTCGGCGCGCAGGATGGCGGAGGCGCGGCTGCCTTCCGCCTCGAGGATAACGGCGCGCTTTTCGCGCTCGGCCTTCATCTGGCGGCCCATGGCGTTGACGATGTCGGCGGGGGGACGGATGTCCCGGATCTCGACTCGGGTGAGCTTGACGCCCCAGCTTTCCGTCGCCTGATCGACCACGGAGAGGAGGCGGGCGTTGATCTCGTCGCGCTTGGAGAGGGTTTCGTCGAGGTCCATCGAGCCCATCACGGTGCGCAGGTTGGTGGTGGTGAGCTGCATGATCGCGACGTAGAGGTCGGAGACTTCGTAGGCGGCCTTGGCGGCGTCCAGCACCTGGAAGAACACCACGCCGTCCGTCGACACCATGGCATTGTCCTTGGTGATGATCTCCTGCCCCGGGATGTCGAGCACCTGCTCCATCATGTTCACCTTGCGGCCGACACGGTAGAAGAAGGGCAGGTAATAATTGAAGCCGGGCTGGGCGACGTTGGTGAAGCGGCCGAAATGCTCGATCGTGTAATGGTAGCCCTGGCGGACGATCTTGATCCCGGTGAGCAGCACGAGGCCGACCAGAAGCGCGAATGTCAGTAGAATGAACTCAAGCATGTCGTCCGCGCCCCCTCTTGCGATTGGGCGCATAATGTAGGCAAGCGGGGCCGCTTCCAAGCGAAATCGGGAACCCACGATGACGACCGACCTCAGGCTTTGCCGCTCCCTGCTGTTCCTTCCCGCGTCCAACCCGCGCGCCATCGAGAAAACGCGGGGGCTGGATGCCGACATGATCTTCCTCGACCTTGAAGATGCGGTGAAGCCGGAGGACAAGTCGGCGGCGCGCGAGGCGGCGGTTGCGGCGGCGGCGCAAGGCTTTGGCGGGCGGCCGGTGGCGATCCGGGTCAACCAGGCGGGCACGCCCTGGTTCGTCGAGGATGTCGCGGCGGTGGCGCGGAGCGAGGCGGATTACCTGATCCTCCCCAAGGCGCAGTCGGCGGGCAAGGCCGAGGAAGCGGCGCGGGTGTCGGGCAAGCCGGTGCTG
>DASWMM010000305.1:0-2830 GCA_036399755.1 Allosphingosinicella sp. | reverse complement strand
GCTTCAAGCGCTACTTCACCGATCACGGGGAACCGGTCTCGGAGAACCCCTCCCCCGGCAACATCGCCGGCGGCATCACGACGCTGGAGGAAAAGTCGCTGGGGGCGGTACAAAAGGCCGGCCGGGCGCCGCTCGACGACGTTCTGCGCTATGGCGAACGGGTGCGGCGGCGGGGTCTTACCCTCCTCGAGGCGCCGGGCAACGACGCGGTCTCCTGCACCGCGCTGGCGGCGGCGGGCGCGACGGCGATCCTGTTCACCACCGGCCGGGGCACGCCGCTCGGCTTCCCGGTGCCGACGGTGAAGATCGCCTCCAATTCCGAACTTGCCGCGCGCAAGAAGAACTGGATCGACTTCGATGCGGGGCAGGTACTGCTGGACGGGATCGAACCTTCTGCCGAAGCGCTCCTCGGCCGGATCATCGCCATCGCGTCGGGCGAGGAAACGGCGGCGGAGCGGAGCGGCGAGCGCGAGATCGCGATCTGGAAGCGGGGCGTCACCTTGTGACCGGCACGGGCATCGTTCATTTCGGGCCGGGCGCGTTCCATCGCGCGCACAAGGCCGAGTATATTGACCGGCTGCTCCAGCACGATCCGCGCTGGGGCATTGCGGCGGTGTCGCTGCGCTCGCCCGGCACGGTGGCGGCGCTGAAGCGGCAAGGCGGGCGCTACACGCTGGCCATTCTCGATGCGGAGACGCGCTTTCGAACGCTGTCGGCGCACAACGCCTTCTTCGGCCCCGGCGAGGGCGAAGGCGTGCGCCGCCTCCTTGCCAATCCGGCGGTGCGGATCGTCTCCTCCACCGTCACCGAAAAAGGCTATTGCCTGGCCGGCGACGGCACGCTCGACTTCGATCACGGCGACATCGTCCACGATCTTGCCGCGCCTCACGCGCCGGTGAGCATCGTCGGCTGGCTGACGCTCGGCCTTGGCGACCGGAAGGCGGCGGGGCTGGCGCCGTTCGTGCCGCTGTGCTGCGACAACATGGTTTCGAACGGCAAGAAGCTGCGCGCCGCGGTGCTGGCCTATGCCGAGCGGCTCGATCCAGAGCTGGCGCGCTGGATCGCGGGCGAAGCGGTGTTCCCGGACGCGATGGTGGACTCGATCACGCCGGCGAGCGACGAAGCGCTTCGCACCCTGGTGCGGGAGGCGACCGGCTTCGCCGACGCCATTCCGGTACGGCGCGAGGCGTATGCCGAGTGGGTGATCGAAGACGTGCTGCCCGCAGACGCGCCCGATTTCGCCGCGGCGGGCGTGGTGCTGGCGGCGGACGTGGGCGCCTGGGAGAAAGCCAAGCTGCGCATCCTCAACGGCGCGCATTCGAGCCTGGCCTATCTCGGCCTGCTGATCGGGCACGAGACGGTGGCGGACGCAATGGCCGATGCGGAGCTGGCGCGGTTCGCCGAGCGGCTGGTGCGGGACGATATCGCCGCCAGCCTCCGCCCCTCGCCGCTCGACCTCGATGCTTATGCGGGCGAGATCCTGCAGCGCTTCCGGAACCCGGCAATCGGCCACAAGCTGTCGCAGATCGCCTGGGACGGTTCGCAGAAGCTGCCCTATCGCCTGCTCGACACGATTGCCGACGCACTGGCAAACGGGCGCCCGCTGGAGCGGCTTGCGGTACCCGTGGCCGCCTGGATGCTGTTCGTGCAGCGCCAGGCCCGCGCGGGCGCCGAGATCGTCGATCCGCTCGGCGGCGAGCTTGCCCGGATCGGCCTTGAAGAAGGCGCCGAGGAAAAGCTGCTTGCGCTCCGGCAGGTTTTTCCGGCTGCGCTGGCGGCGGACGACCGCTTCCGCGCGGCTTTGTTCAGCGTGGTTGGGGCAATGCGGAACGAAGGGCCCCGCGCCCGCTTATCCGTCCAGTCCTGAGGGATGCGTTGCCTCTGACACCGGTTTCCGTTACCTTTCCGCAAAACAAGAACGAGAGAGATGCCCAGGTGGATGTGATAACCGATGGCGCCGCCGAAATTGCCGCGCGCTTCCTTGCCGCCCGGCGTTCCGCCGAAGGGCTGAGCGCTTTCCCGGGCGAGCTGCCCGAGACGCTCGACCAGGCCTACGCCATTCAGGACCGGGCGATCGCAGCCTGGGGAAAGCCTGTGATCGGCTGGAAGGTCGGGCGGATCAATCCGCCTTTGTCGGAGCGTTTCGGCGCCGATCGCCTCACCGGGCCGATCTTCGCGTCAGAAAGGGTGCTGCAGGATGGCCGCGAGCCGGACATGCCGGTCTTCGCGGAAGGATTCGCCGCCGGCGAGGCGGAGTTCCTGCTGCGCATCGCCCGGACCCCCGACGCCGGCAAGACCCGCTTCACGCTTGAGGAAACCGCCGAGCTGATCGACGCCGTTCACGTCGGCATCGAGGTGGCGAGTTCGCCGCTGGCGCCGATCAACCGCATCGGGCCGGTCGCGGTGATCTCAGACTTCGGCAACAATAACGGCCTCGTCATCGGCCGGGAGATTCCCGACTGGCGGGCGAGCGGCTTCGAGCGCTGGCCGGTGGAGACGCTGATCGACGGCGCGTCCGTCGGCACCGGCCGCGCCGAGAGCTTCCCCGACGGCGCGATCGGCGCAGCGCGTTTCCTGTTCGAGCTGATGGCGCGGCGGGGAATTGCGCTGCATCCGGGCCAGTGGATTTCATCGGGTGCCGTCACCGGGGTCCACGACTCGCGGCCGGGGCAGCGGGTCGAGGCTCGGTTTGGCCCTGGCTTCACCGTGACGTGCAATCTGGTGCCGGTTCGGGGCGAGTAAGACGGCCGGTGGCTGGATCGGTAGGGATCAGGATCTCGTAAGCCACTCACCCCCTCGTTCGTCCCGGGCGTAGTCGAGGGGCGCGGGC
>DASWMM010000304.1:0-2165 GCA_036399755.1 Allosphingosinicella sp. | reverse complement strand
GAGGCGTATCTGGAGGCGCTTGAGGCGAGCCTGGTGCCTCTGCTCGACGGGTTCGGGCCGGACATCATTCTTTACCAGGGCGGCGTGGACCCGTTCGAGGGCGACCGGCTCGGGCGTCTGGCGCTCAGCCAGGCGGGGCTCGACGCGCGCGATGCGTTTGTGGCGGGGCTTGCCAAAGCGCGCGGGCTGCCGCTGGCGGGGACGTTGGGCGGCGGCTACGGCGCGGACGTGGGCGCGGTGGCGGCAAGGCATGCGCGTAGCATGTTGACTTTAGGGCATATTTTATCGCCGGCGTGAGTTGTCTGGCGCGAGCGAATATCTACCTTGGGCGCCGCGCTTACTAGGGATAGAAGGGCGTCACTCTCAAGCGTTCAGGAACACCGCACGATGGCGACCACTGCCACCCATTGCCTTACCCCCGAAGAAGCCGGCGCCGACGTGACGCCCGAGGCCGTGGTGGTGCGCTTCGCCGGCGATTCGGGCGACGGCATGCAGCTCACCGGCGGTCAGTTCACGCTGTCCACGGCGCTGGCCGGCAACGACCTTGCCACCTTTCCCGATTTCCCGGCGGAGATCCGCGCGCCGCAGGGGACGACGTTCGGTGTCTCCGCCTTTCAGATCAACTTCGGCTCGGCGGCGGTGGAGACGGCCGGCGATGCGCCCGATGTGCTGGTGGCGATGAACCCGGCGGCCTTGAAGGTGAACGTCGCCGACCTGAAGCCGGGCGGCCTGATCATCGCGGATGAAGGCGAGTTCGGCGCGCGCAACCTTGCCAAGGCCGGCTACGACGCCAATCCGCTGGAGGATGGCAGCCTCGGGCGGTGGCAGCTCATCAAGTTCAACATCTCGCAGCTCACCATGGACGCGGTGAAGCCGTTCGGCCTCGGCAACAAGGAGGCGCTGCGTTGCAAGAACATGTGGACGCTCGGCCTCGCGCTGTGGATGTTCGACCGCGACCGGGCGCCGATCGAGGATTGGCTGCGGGCCAAGTTCGCGAAGGCCCCAACGCTGGTCGAGGCCAATATCGCGGCGCTCAATGCGGGGCACGCGTTCGGCGAGACAGCGGAAATCGGCGGCCAGATCCCGCAGCAGACGATCGCGCCGGCACCGGCCGAGCCGGGGCTGTACCGGACGGTGACGGGCGCCGAGGCGATTTCGATGGGGCTGGTCGCGGGGGCGCAGCTTGCCGGGTTGAAGATGTTCTTCGGCGGCTATCCGATCACGCCGGCGTCGGCGATCCTGCATCACCTGTCGCGGCTCAAGGAATATGGCGTCACCACCTTCCAGGCGGAGGATGAAATCGCCGCCATCGGCTCGGCCATCGGGGCGAGCTATGCCGGGAGCCTTGGCGTCACCTCCTCGTCCGGCCCGGGCATTGCGCTCAAGGCCGAGGCGATGGGGCTTGCGATCATGACCGAGCTGCCGCTGGTGATCGTCAATTCGCAGCGCGGCGGGCCGTCGACGGGCCTCCCGACCAAGACCGAGCAGTCGGACCTTTATCAGGCGGTTTACGGCCGCAACGGCGACGCGCCGATGCCGGTGATCGCCGCCCGCTCGCCCGCCGATGCCTTTGACTGCGCGATCGAGGCGTGCCGGATCGCCGTGCAGTATATGACGCCGGTGATGCTGCTCACCGACGGCTATATCGCCAATGCGGCGGAGCCGTGGAAGGTGCCGGACATGGCGGGCTACGCGCCGTTCCCGGTCAAGTTCTTCAAGGACGCGCCGACGGACGGCGAGGGGTTCAACCCGTATGCCCGCGACGAGAAGCTGGCGCGGGTGTGGATCAAGCCCGGAACGCCGGGGCTCACCCACCGGATCGGCGGTATCGAGAAGAACGAAGGCACCGGCCACATCGACTACGCGCCGGCCAACCACCAGCGCATGACCGACATCCGCCACGCCAAGGTGGAAGGGGTGGACATTCCCGACCAGGAAGTGACGCTGGGCGAAGCCGGCGGCAAGCTGGCGGTGGTCGGCTGGGGCTCGACGTACGGCCCAATTCACCAGGCGGTGCGTCGTTTGCGGGCAAAGGGTGTGGACGTCAGCCACATCCATATCCGCCACATCTGGCCGCTGCCGCGCAACTTGGGCGAGTTGCTGAAGGGCTACGAGCGGATCATCGTGCCGGAAATGAACAAGGGACAATTGAAGACCGTGCTGCG
>DASWMM010000303.1:0-8563 GCA_036399755.1 Allosphingosinicella sp. | reverse complement strand
GTGCGCTGGGTTCCCATGGCCGAGGCGGGACGCGCCGGGCACATCGTTGCGGTGCATCGCGGCAATGGACGCGGCAGGAAGATGCTTCTGATTGGTCACCTCGACACGGTGTTCGAGCCCGATTCGCCCTTCCAGAAATATGTCCTCAAAAATGCCGACACCGCCGAAGGGCCGGGCGTTGGCGACGACAAAGGCGGCGTGGCGGTGATGATCGCCGCCTTGCGCGCCATGCACGGGGCGGGGACGCTGAAGGACGCCGATATCGAGATCGTGCTGACCGGCGACGAGGAGGATGCGGGCAAGCCCGTTTCCGTCTCCCGCCGCGATCTGGTCGATGCCGGGCGCCGCGCCGACGTCGCGCTCGATTTCGAGGGGCTTTCCACCGAAAACGGCAAGGATCTCGGCTCGATCGCCCGGCGCGGCTCGGGCGATTGGGAGCTGCGCACCACCGGGCGCTCCGGCCATTCCAGCCGCATCTTCTCCGAGCAATCCGGCAACGGCGCGATCTACGAGCTGACCCGAATCCTCGCCGCGTTCCGCACCGAGCTTCCCGAGACCAACCTCACCTTCAACGTCGGCCTGGTTCTCGGCGGCGCCACCGCAACCCTGGATGAGTCCGGAATTCGCGGTCAGGCCAGCGGCAAGAACAACATCATTCCGGAAGTGGCGATCGCACGCGGCGACATCCGCACCCTCTCGCTCGACCAATATCAGCGTGTCACGGCGAAAATGACGGAGATCGTCGGCCGGCACCTCCCCGGCACCGGCGCGGCGATCACCTTCGACGAAGCGGCCTACCCGCCGATGGCGCCGACGCCGGGTGGCCAGGCCTTGCTCGACCGGCTCAACCGGGTGAATGCCGACATGGGCCTCGCCGCAATGGAGGCGCAGGATCCGCTGAAGCGCGGCGCGGGCGACATCGGCTTCGTCGCCGCGGAGGTGGACGGCCTCGTCGGCCTCGGCCCGGCGGGCGGCGGCTCTCATGCGGCGGGCGAGACGATCGACGTGCCGAGCTTGTGGCGGCAGGCCAAGCGCGCCGCCATCCTGATGACCCGCCTGTCCCGCGAGAGGCGCTAGGCTCGGCCTGGCGCTTACCTTCTTGTCAGCAGCCCAATTTCGGGCCATTCCCCCGGCATAAGAAAGCGCACCGGGGAGTGCGCTTCCAGGGGAGGGATCATCATGTCGCGTTTTACAGCCAAGCTTCTGTGCGCCGCCGCCGCGGCCGCCACGTTTTCCGCCGCGCCCGCATCGGCGCAGCGCATCGACCGCATCGTCGCATTCGGCGATTCCTATGCCGACGACGGCAATCTGTTCGAACTGCTCGGCATTCCGCGCCCGGCGCCTTATCCCAACGGCAGGTTCTCGAACGGCACCAACTTCGTCGATACCATGTCGCAGCTCCTGCAGGTGCCGGTCGACAATTTCGCGATTGGCGGCGCGTTCACCGGCAACGGCAACATCAACGGCCCCGGCATTCCCGGCTTCGTCACCGAGTATAACGCGTTCCTGGCCGGCGGCGGTCCGGCCGCATTTCCGCGGGTGAGCGGCAAGTTCGACGGCAACGATTTGGCCGTGATCTCGGTCGGCGGCAACGATGCGCGGGCTTATGAGCGCAGCCTTGGCCTCGCGCCGACGCCCGCGCAGATCACCGCGCTGACCGCGGGCGTGCCGGCCCAAGCCACCGCGCGAGTCGCCGAGGCGATGACCGGCGTCAACGCGCTGGTCGGCGCCGGCGCCCGCAACCTTACCTTCCTGGTCGGCGATGTCGGCCGGCTTCCCGAAGTGCGCGGCCTGCCGGTCGCGGCGGTGGGCACGGCTTATGCCAACGCCTTCAACAGCGGGCTTCAGGCGAGCCTTGCCCAGACTGCGTCGAGCGGCGTGATCGTCAACTATCTCGACCTCACCCAGATCGGCAACCAGGTGGAGGGCAACCTCGCCGCCTTCGGCCTGACCAGCGCGGGCGCCTGCCCGGCTTCCGCGGGCACCCAGTGCGTCACCGACGCAAGCTTCGCCAACCAGTACCTGTTCTACATCGACCAGGTGCACCTGACCTCCGCGGGCTTTGCCATCGTCGGCCAATATGCCGTGCGCCAGCTCGAAGCGCCGCTCCAGTTCCAGGCGCAGACCGACGCCGGCCTGCAGGCGGCGACCGCTTTCGGACGCACCATGGATGGTCGGCTTGACCTTTCGGACGCCCGCTCCGGGATCGACGGCAGCGGCCTCAACTTCTACGTCGCCGGCAACACCGCCAGCCAGACGATCGGCGACGGGAGTCGCAACCTCGGCTACGATCTCGACACCACCGGCGCGACGTTGGGCGCGGAATATGATGCCGGCGGCACCGTGTTCGGCGTTGCACTGAACCACAGCCGTCCGGACGCCGACATGTTCACCGGCACCGGCGAGGCCCGCGCAAGGGCCTGGCAGGTCGGCGGCTATGCCGGCTGGTCGGGCGGCGGCGCATTCGTTCAGGCCCATGCCGGTTATGGCTGGATGGACTATCGCACCCGCCGCACCGCGGTAATCGACGACATTCGCGGCGACACCGAAGGCACCGCAACCATCGCCGGCGCCAAGGCAGGCTATCTTGCCCGCTTCGGGGGCTTGCGCGTCGGCCCGGTGGTCGGCCTCCAATATGCCAAGGTGAAAATCGATGGCTATACGGAGACCGGCGACCCCGTTCTCACCCTCAATGTCGGCGACCAGGACGTAAAGGCGCTGGTCGGAAGCGCCGGGCTTGAAGCGCGCGGCAGCTTTCAGGCGGGCGGTCTCGCCATCGCGCCTTATGCGTCGCTTACCGCCGAAAAGGATCTGGAAGGCGACGGCCGGGCGATCCGCTATGCCGGCACGGCTTCGCCGGGCATCGTCAACACCTTCGTGCTCGAGAACCGCTCGAAGGAGGTGCACGGCCGCCTGACCGCCGGCGCCAACCTGGCGCTGTTCGGCTCGGCTTCGCTGCAGGTGCAGGGCAGCACCAGCATCGAACGCGACGGCGGCAACGACACGTCTGCCTTTGTGGCCCTGAAGTTCGGCTTCTAGGCATCATACCTTCCCCGGTTTCGGCCGGGGAGGGATGAGATCGGCGTGTTTCGGGCGAGGGCGGCATGACGAGGGACGAAGCCGAAAGGGCCGACGCCGAAAGCAAGGTCCCGGCCGTCACGCTCGGTTTCTGGATCGTCAAGATCCTGGCGACGACGCTTGGCGAGACCGGCGGCGACACCGTGTCGATGACCATGGGGCTCGGCTATCTGGTCGGCACCGCGATCTTTCTTTCGGTCTTCCTCGCCCTCGCCGCCTGGCAGATCTCGGCCAAGCGCTTCCATCCCCTGCTCTACTGGGCGACGATCATCGCCTCGACCACGGCGGGAACAACGATGGCCGACTTCGCCACAAGGTCGATGGGGATCGGCTATCCCGGTGGCTCGGCGCTGCTCTTCGTGTTGGTGCTCGCCTCGCTTGCCACCTGGAAGCTTTCGACCGGGACGGTGCGGGTGGAGGCGGTGCGCACGCCCAAAGCCGAGGCGTTCTACTGGCTGACCATCACCTTCTCCCAGACACTCGGAACCGCGCTCGGCGACTGGGTTGCGGATACGGACGGGATTGGGTTCGGCAACGGCGCACTCATTTTCGGAGCCGTGCTGGCAGCCGTGGCGGCGCTGTATTTCTGGACGGGGGTGAACCGCGTCTTCCTGTTCTGGGCGGCGTTCATCCTGACCCGGCCGCTCGGCGCCACGGTGGGCGATTTCCTCGACAAGCCCTTGGCGGAGGGAGGCCTGGCCTTCAGCCGCCCGCTCGCGACGGCGGTTCTCGGCGGGGTGATCCTTCTCCTGATCCTCCTCCTGCCGCAGCGCGCCGGACGGCACCCAGAGTAGGTCGTCCGACGTCTTCCCCTTGCGCGCTTGATCCGGCGCGCCGGGCGGCCCACATGGGCGGCATGCTGATCCAGACCGAAACCACGCCCAACCCGTCCACCCTGAAATTCCTCCCCGGCCAGCCGGTGATGGACGCGGGCACCCGCGATTTCGCGACGCCGGAGGATGCGGACGCCTCGCCGCTCGCCGAGGCCCTGTTCTCGCTGGGCGATGTCGAAGGCGTGTTCTTCGGCCGTGACTTCATTTCGGTGACCGCGGGCCCGGGCAGCGACTGGCGCGATTTGAAGCCGCAGGTGCTCTCCGTGCTGCTCGACCATTTCGCCGGCGGGGGGCCGCTGTTCAAGCCGGCGACGGCGGGCGGCATTTTCGTCGAGGACGCGTCGGGAAGCTTCGAGGACAATCCGGAGGACGCGGAGATCGTTGCCCAAATCCGCGAGCTGATCGACACCCGGGTGCGGCCGGCGGTGGCCAATGACGGCGGCGACATCGTCTACCGGGGCTTCCGCGAAGGCACCGTCTACCTTGCCCTGCAGGGCGCCTGCGCGGGCTGCCCGTCGTCCACGATGACGCTGAAGAACGGCATCGAGGGTTTGCTCAAGCATTATGTCCCCGAGGTCGAAGCCGTCGAAGCGATCTGATGCTGCTGGTCATCGACAGCGCAACCGCGGCCTGTTCGGCGGCGCTGATCGACGGGGGCGAAGCGATAGACGAGCGGCTTGAGCTGATCGGCCGGGGCCATGCCGAACGCCTGCTGCCGCTGATCGAGGAACTGCTCGCCCGACGCCGGCCCCATGCGATTCTGGTCGATTGCGGCCCCGGAAGCTTTGCCGGCGTCCGCGTCGGCCTCGCGGCGGCGCATGGCCTGGCGATCGGTTGGGGCGTGCCGCTGCTCGGCTATTCGTCGATGGCGGTGGTCGCCGCGGCGACGGGCGCCGAGGCGGTGGCGCTTCATGGCGGACACGGCCAGCTTTTCGTGCAAAGCTTCACCGGTGATCCGCTCCGCCCCCTGGACGCGCTCCAGTCGCTTCTTCCCGAGGCCGCCGCGATTGCGGTCGGCGCCCACCGGGTGGCCGGCTCGGGCGCCGAGGCGCTGGTGAGCGCGCGCGGCCATGGCGAGGCGATCGATGCCCTCCCCCGCGCCGCCGACGCCCGTTTGCTTCCCGAAGCGCTGCGCAGCCTTCCCGCCCGCCCGATCTACGGCCGGGCGCCCGACGCGAAGCCGATGGCATGACGGACGGGGTTTCGCTTGATCCGGCCGGCGTCGAATGCGTCGGCGAGGTCATGCTGGTGATGCCCGACAGCTTCGATCCCGAATTCGGCGAGGCGTGGACGGCGCCGCAATGCGCAAGCCTGATGTCGATGCCCGGCGTGTGGCTCACCCTTGCGCGGGACGCGGGCGCGCCGGTCGGCTTTTCCTTGTCCAGGATCGTCGCGGGCGAGGCGGAGCTGCTGCTTCTGGCCGTGCGCAAATCGGCGCAGCGGCGCGGCGTCGGCGCCAAGCTGCTCGAGCGCTTCATCGCCGATGCGCGCGGCAGGGGGGCGGAGAAGCTCCATCTTGAGGTGCGCCACGGAAATGACGCCGTACAGCTATACAGGCGCGCAGGTTTCGAAGAAGTTGGAAGACGATTCAACTATTATCGCGGTGCTTCCGGCCAGCAATACGACGCATTGACGCTTGCTTGGCGCGGCGAGAATTGAGGCTTTTCGGGGAAAGCCGATTTTCTCGCTTGTATTTGATTCCGCCTTCGATCATTCCCGGCCCCAGGGGCATTTGTTCAAAACAGTGGCACTGAACTGGGCAGGCGGATCATGAGCGAAAATATCGAAGACGTCGAAACCATCATTACCCTGACCGCGGACATCGTTGCCGCGCATGTCAGCAACAACAGCGTCGCGGTGAACGACCTGCCGACGCTGATCCAAAACGTTCACACTGCTTTGAACGGCTTGGGCGTGAAGGTGGAGGAAGCGCCGGCCAAGCAGGAGCCGAAGGTTTCGGTGCGCTCGTCGGTGAAGCCGGACTATATCGTCTGCCTTGAAGACGGCAAAAAATTGAAGATGCTCAAGCGGCACCTGATGACTCATTATCATATGACGCCGGACCAATACCGCCAGAAGTGGGGACTCGCCGCCGATTACCCGATGGTCGCGCCCAACTACGCCGAACAGCGCCGCGCCCTGGCCAAAAAGATCGGGCTGGGCACCAAGCGCCGCAAGACGGGACGCAAATAAGCGCGGATGCCGGGGCCTCATGGTCCCGGTCCGGCTTTACCGGCGCGCGGATTCGTCTAAACCGGGCACCGCATGACACGCCGCATCGACATCGAAACCCTGTGCGCCGAAAAAGGGCTGCGCATCACCGAGCAGCGGCGGGTGATCGCGCGCGTGCTTTCCGAAGCGGAGGACCATCCGGACGTGGAGTCGCTCCACGCCCGCGCTTCGGCCATCGACAGCGGCATCTCGATCGCCACGGTGTACCGGACGGTACGGCTGTTCGAGGAGGCGGGCATCCTCGAGCGCCACGATTTCGGCGATGGCCGGGCGCGCTACGAGGCGGCGGACGCCACTCACCACGACCATTTGATCGACGTCGAGACCGGGCGGGTGATCGAGTTCGTCGACGACGAACTGGAAGCGATGCAGCGGCGGATCGCCGAGAGGCTCGGCTACCGTTTGGTCGATCACCGGATGGAGCTTTACGCCGTGGCGATCAACCGCAAGGGATGAACGCGGCGCGCCGTCCGGCCCGGGTCTCGTGAGCAACCTGCGCCTGACCGGACGGGTTCTTTCGATTGTGGCCAGCCTGCTTGTCTGCCTGCCGTTCCACTACCTCTGGAAGCTGTTCGCTCAGCCTTCGCCCTGGCCAAAGCGCTTCCTCGGCTGGGTCGGGCGTTCCGCCGGGCTGCGGGCGCGGAGCGTCGGCACGCCGCTGCCCCGCAACGTGCTGTTCGTCGCCAACCACCTCTCCTGGCTTGACATCATGATCCTGGCCGGCGCGACCGGAACCGCCTTCGTGTCGCGCGACGATGTCGGGCGCTGGCCGGTGATCGGCTGGCTCTCCGACATGAACAACACTGTGTATGTCGACCGCTCGAACAAGCGGGCGGTGCACGGGCAGGCGGACACGTTGCGCAGCGCGCTTGCGTCGGGTCAGCCGGTGGCGCTGTTTCCAGAGGGCACGACCGACGGCGGCACGAACGTCCTGCCCTTCCGTGCCAGCCTGGTTTCGGCGCTGTTCCCGCCGCTGCCCGGACTCAAGGTCCAGCCGGTGGCGATCGACTATGGCGCAGCCGGGGCGGACATCGCCTGGACGGGCGAAGAAGGTGCCGGCGCCAACGCCCGCAGGGTGCTTTCGCGCAGGGGCAGCGTGCCCGTCACCCTGCACTTCCTGGAGCCGCTCGACCCCGCCGAACTTGGCGGCCGCAAGGCGCTGGCGCAGGCGTCGCGCGACGCGATCGTCGCCGCGCTCGGGCCTTCCGCGCGCCTGCCGGATCGCTTATAGGCGCGCCATGACCAACCCCAAGACTTTCCACGTCAAATCCTTCGGCTGCCAGATGAACGTCTATGACGGCGAGCGCATGGCGGAGCTGCTTGCCGCGCAGGGCATGACGGCAGCGGACGGCGACGAGGCGGATCTGGTCGTCCTCAACACCTGCCACATCCGCGAGCGGGCGGCGGAAAAGGTCTATTCGGACATTGGCCGGCTGGGCCGCGAAGACGGCTCCCGCCCGATGATCGCGGTGGCCGGCTGCGTCGCCCAAGCCGAAGGGGCGGAGATCCCGCGCCGTGCCAAATCGGTGGACATCGTCGTCGGCCCTCAGGCCTATCATCGCCTGCCCGAGCTGGTCGCGCTCGCCGCAACCGGCGCCAAGGCGATCGACACCGACATGCCGACCTTGTCCAAGTTCGGTGCCCTCCCCGCCCGCCGCCGCACCGGGGCAAGCGCCTTCCTGACCGTTCAGGAAGGCTGCGACAAATTCTGCACTTATTGCGTGGTGCCCTATACCCGCGGCGCCGAAGTCTCGCGCGGCTGGGACGCGATTCTCGAGGAAGCGCGGGCGCTGGTCGATGCCGGTGCGCGGGAGATCACGCTGCTCGGCCAGAACGTGAATGCGTGGGACGACGGCGAGGGCCGAGCGCTCCACGACCTGATCGCCGCGCTCGACCGGCTGCCGGGGCTGGAGCGAATCCGCTACACCACCAGTCACCCCAACGACATGCGCGAAGGCCTGATCCGCGCCCATGCCGAGGTGGAAGCGCTGATGCCCTACCTCCATCTGCCCGTGCAGTCGGGCAGCGACCGGGTGCTCAAGGCGATGAACCGGAGCCACAGCGGCGACAGCTACCTGCGCGTCATCGAGCGGGTCCGCGCGGCCCGGCCCGACATTGCTCTGTCGGGCGATTTCATCGTCGGCTTCCCTGGCGAAACCGATAGGGAGTTCGAGGAGACGCTCGAAATCGTCCGGGCGGTGAACTACGCCCAGGCTTACTCGTTCAAATACTCCCCGCGGCCCGGCACCCCTGCCGCCGCAATGAACAAGCAGGTGCCCGGAGAGGTGATGGACGAACGACTGCAGCGCCTCCAGGCGGCAATCTGGGCCGGAGCCCAAGCCTTCAACCAAGGCACCGTCGGCCGAAGCACCCGCGTGCTGCTGGAGCGCAAGGGCCGCAAGCCCGGCCAGCTGATCGGC
>DASWMM010000302.1:0-4771 GCA_036399755.1 Allosphingosinicella sp. | reverse complement strand
CGTCGGCGTGCCCTCCACCAGCGCCCCGTCCCGCACTCCAAGATCGGCAACGATCAGCCCGTCCGGCCGAAGCGCGGCAAGCTCGGCCCGCATCTCCGCCGACCAGGGGTTCTCGCCCTTGCCGACGATCCGCACCCGCGGCTCGAACCCAGCGCGCACAAGCGCCCGCTGCAGGATCGCGGCGCCGGCAAGGCCGTCGGCGTCGAAATGGCCGAGGATCAGCGGGCGCTTGCCGAACTGCGTCAGCGCCTCGGCGAAGCGCCGGCCCGCCTCAGCCTGAAACGGCTCGCGCTCAGGGCGTGCAAGGGAAGCCACAACCAGTCCCTCAGCTATCCTTCTTCAACGCACTGGGCTTATGCGCCGCCCGCTTGCCCTCGTCGGTTTCGACGATGAACTGCGGGTCCTCTTTGGTCGCCGCGACCTTGTGGCCCTTGATGTGGGTCTCGCTGGTCTGCTTCTTGACCACCTTGCCGTGCGCTTCGCCGCCATGGCTCTTCCACGTCACCTTGTCGCCGGCTTTCAGATCCTCGGCCATGTCCCATCTCCTGCGTCGGTTTCCCTCCCCAACGCAGCGGCAACGGCCTCATATCCGTTTACCGGCTAAAGCAGGTATCAACCCCCCGCCCCCGCCCGGCTCCACCCTGCTTTGGGCGCCGCGTGCAAATTCGCCTCGGGGATCAGCCGGCGGAGCTTGCGCGCGAAGCTCCTCAGGCACACTTCGCTTTCCCCAAGCGGCCCCGGCGTCCAACTCCGCGACGCCATGCCCTGCTGCACACCCTGGATCAGCATTGTATCCTCGTCGTTCACCCGCCGGTTGATCCGCCAGTTGAGGTACCGCGCCGCCTTCATCTCCCGCCGTCCGTCGGGCAGCGCATAGCTGATCTCGCGGATCAGCGTCTGCGTGGGCGAGACCGGCAGGAACTGCATGAAATCCACTTGGTCCGGATAGATGTCGAAGGCGACGTTGGGCCACAACTTGAAGTACAACCAGCGGCGGCGAAGCTCGACCGGAAGATGCTCCGCCTCCGGCAGAAACCTCTGATACGCCCGCTCCGACACATTGGCCGACGGCCGCTCCAGCAGGTCCCCCGCCATCCGGTCGACATGCTCCTCCGCCTTGATCGAGTACCCCCGCCCGAACAACCGAGTCAGGCCCGGATGGGCGATCGGAATGTGCAGCCCGTCCGAATAATTGTCGGCGACGTTCTTCCAGTTCACGTCGCGCGGCCTCAGCGTCACCCGGCCGATCGCCTCCAGCGCCTCGAACCGGTAGGGCTCCACCTCATGATCATAGGGCGCCATCATCTGCGCCACCGAAGGCCCGCCGCCCTCCAGCCGAACGAACAGGAAGCCGCGATATTCCTCCAGCTCAATCGCGTTGAGGCCGAGCTTCGACTGGTCGAGCCCCGGATAATCGTTCTTGTGCGGCACCCCGATCAGCCGCCCGTCCAGCCCATAGGTCCAGGCGTGGTAGGGGCAGGTCAGCCGCTTCGCGCAGCCCGAAGTCCCCGACACGATCCGCGACGCCCGATGCCGGCACACATTGGAGAAGGCGCGAGGCTGCCCATCATCACCGCGCACCACGATGATGCTTTCGCCGAGATATTCGATGCTCTGCCACTGCCCCGCTTCCGCAATATCGCTGAGGTGGCACACGATCTGCCAGGAAGGCCGGATCACCCGCTCCATCTCCACCCCGAAAAATTCGGCGTCATGGTAGATCCAGCCGGGCAGGCTCAGGTGATCGTCGTGAACGAGGTGCGGCGCGGTGGACATGGCGTGCACCTTGGCAAGAGGCGCGCACTTTGTCACGGTGCGGCCATGACCATCGAACTCTCCGTCCTCGCCTGGGGCTGCGTCCTCGCCATCGTCCACATCTTCATCGCCGTGCGCTTCAAGACGCGGCAATACGGCACCAAGTGGAACATGGGCGCCCGCGACGAGGACCTGCCGCCGCCGCAGCCGATCGTCGGCCGCCTCGCCCGCGCGCAGGCCAATTTCTTCGAAACGTTCCCGATCCTGGCCGCAGCGATCCTGATCGTCAGCGCGGCCGATCTGGAAAACCGCGTCACCCAGATCGGCGCCATCCTCTGGCTCGGGGCACGCGTGCTGTACCTGCCGCTCTACGCCGCGGGCGTGCCGGTGGTGCGCACCTTCGTGTTCCTGGCAAGCGTCGTCGGCATCGTCATGGTGCTGCAGCCGGCTTTGGTCGCCTCACTGGGCTGAAGGCGTTCGCCGGTCCTCGATCACCGGGATGCGCGCGATGGTCGCGTCGCCGCAGCGGATCGCCACGGACTTTGCACGCTTGTCGAACGGCATCGAACCGCGCACCCGCTCCTCGGTGATCGCCTGGGTCGCCATGCCGTCGGGCGCGGCCGTGCGCAGCAGCACCTGCTGCACCGGCGGATCGAGCGCGACCAGCGGCCCCTTGTCGATCGCCAGTTCGAAGCCGCCGGTCGGAACCGTCACGGTTCCGCTCACCACCAGAGCGACTTCCTCGGGGAAGGGGAATTTGCCCTCCTTGCTCACCTCCAGATGCGCGCTCCAGTCGCGGGTCTCGATCGCCTTGCACGGCGTATAGAGCACCTTCCGGTCCGGCGTGGTGACGCAGCCGCTTAGCGCCAAAGCGCCAACGGTCAGGCCGGCAAGGAGCAAGGGAAAAGCGGTCTTCAAAACAGGCCTCCGCCAAGGAACAGGCGTATCACCGCAATGACGATCACGATGATGTTGAGGTTCCGCCCGGCCCGTCCGTTCGAAAGCATGCCGGCGATCAGGCCGACGACCGCGATCGGCAGAACCAGCCAGTTCAGCCAGCCTAGGAACGGAATAAAGGCGGGAAGGGCCAGGAGCAGGCCGATCGCGCCGATGATGATGGAAAGGATGTTGAGCATCCGCCTGCGATAGCGGCTCCGCCCCGCCCCGGCTAGAGCGCCGCCTTCTCGTTCCTGCGCGCCCGCGCCGTTGCCCGTCCGGTGCGCACCCCTTCGAACACGAAGATCACCAGCGCCGCCCAGATCGCCCCGAAGCAGACGATGTGCGCGGTGGTGAGTTTCTCGCCGAAGACCAGCACCGCAAGCAGGAACTGCAGCGATGGCGCGACATATTGCAGGAAGCCGAGCGTCGAATAAGGCAGCCTTCGCGCCGCCGCGGTGAACAGCAGCAGCGGGATCGCGGTAATCGCGCCGCCCAGCACCAGCAGGATGTCGGTGCCGCGAGTCTCCAGGAAGCTCCCGCTCCCGCTCGCCTGAAGCCACATGATGTAGCCGAACGCCACGGGGGTGAGGATGATGGTCTCGATCGAAAGCCCCTCCAGCGAATCGACCGGCGCGACCTTGCGCAGGTAGCCGTACAGCGCGAAGCTCGCCGCAAGCGTCAGGCTGATCCAGATCGCCCCGCCCGCGCGCACGGCCAGGATGGCGACGCCCACCGCGGCGAGCAACACCGCAAGCTTCTGGGCGGTGCTCAGCTTCTCCTTGAGCAGGAACACGCCCAGCAGCACGTTGACCAGCGGGTTCAGAAAATAGCCGAGGCTGCCCTCCAGCACATGATCGTGCACCACCGCATAGATGTAGACCAGCCAGTTCACTCCGATCAGCGTGGCCGTCAGCGCCAGCGTCATCAGCACGCGCGGCGTGGCGATCGCGGTGCGGATCGCCCGCCAGCTCTTCCACCAGGTGGCGAGCGCGGCGAGAAAGAACAGCGACCAGACGATCCGGTGCGCAACGATCTCCACCGCGCCGACGTGGTGCACGGCTTTGAAATACAGGGGAAGAATGCCCCAAAGCAGATAGGCGCTCAGCCCCAGCGCCATGCCGCTGCGATGTCGATTTTCGGTCACGCCGCGCGCCTAGCCGAGCGCCCGTGCGGGGACAAGGATTTGGCGCATGGCGGGAGCGGCATTAAGGGGCCTTATGGCCGCCCTCGCCGATCCGCACGAAGTCCGCCTCCACCTCCTCGCCGCCGCGCGCGCGGGGCATGCGCTGACCTATTCGGAAGTGCTGGAACGGCTCGGTTTCGCCTTTTCCCGCCCCAAAATGCGGGCGCTCTGCGCGATCCTCGGCACCGTCGACGACGAAGCGGCCCGGGACGGCGAGCCGGAGCTTGCCGTGCTCGTCGTCCGCCAGTCCGACGGGCTGCCCGGCCAGGGCTGGTGGGTAGCCGGAGGCGCCCGCTCGCGCGGCTATCTCGGCCCGTGGGAAGGTCCGGAGGCGAAGCGCTTCATCGAGGCCGTCCAGGCGGAAACCTTCGCCTGGCACCAGTCCCATGCCGGGACAGGTGGGGCAGAGGCGGCGCGTTAACCATTTACGCTCACCCATTGGCATGGGGAATACGGCATAAGGGACGCTCAAGGGAGTTCCTGCATGCCGAATCCGACTTCGAGGACGATCGCCTTTGCCGCTCTTGCGGCAGCGCTGGCCCTGTCCGGCTGCAGCCGCGGCGACGACGGCGGCAACCTGTCCAGCCTCGACAATCAGCTTACCAACGACAGCGATCCCGCGCTCACCGCCGCGCTTCAGGACCAGATCGCGGTCGATCCCAACCTCGCCCAGCAGTCGAACGCCAACGCGGTGCGCCCGCCCGAGACGCCGACCACCGCGACCTATCCGGCCGATTCGGCGGCTGCG
The DNA here is from genome assembly GCA_036399755.1 of Allosphingosinicella sp. Lineage (GTDB taxonomy): Bacteria > Pseudomonadota > Alphaproteobacteria > Sphingomonadales > Sphingomonadaceae > Allosphingosinicella. Next base: position 146 of record DASWMM010000302.1, on the reverse strand, counting down.
AAGGGGAATGCCGGCGCCGCGCCGAAGGCAGGCGCCCAGCTCGCCAGCGCTCCCGCCGGCCCGGCAGCCGCAAGCGGCGGCGCGAACTGCACGGACGGCGCCAAATTCGCCTACAACAATGGCTGGGCGCAGCGTCTCCCCGCCGC
>DASWMM010000301.1:0-2757 GCA_036399755.1 Allosphingosinicella sp. | reverse complement strand
CTCGGCGATGATCGCATGGGCGAGGCGCACGATGTCGGGATAGGCCGCGAGCTCCTCTGGAATGCGGGTCTCCAGCCAGCCGACGGCAAGGGCGTCGGTGCGCACCAGCTTGCCTCTCTGCTCCGGCGATAGAGCCGCGGCAAGCTCTTCATACTGGCTGAGCGTCAGGCCGTCGCCGAACTGGCTGGCCGCCGAGCTGTTGATGGCGATGCGCTTCGGCTTGCGCTCGGCGAGCAGGGCCGCGACCCGGCGCCACTGGTCCGGCTCCGCCTTCGGGTCCCACGCCGGCGCGAACAGGCCGCCGAGGCCGTAGCGGCTCACCGTCAGGCGCTCGACCGGCGTGCCGCCGCCCGGATCGAAGAACAGCAGGATGGTCCGACGCCGCGCGTGCATGCTCTCGGCGTCGAGCATGGTGGCGAGCACCGGATCCTCGACATATTCGCGGGCGACGATCAGCCAGGCGTCGAAGCCGTGCTCGCGCATCAGCCTGGGCACGACCGTGTCCAGCCGTTTCGCAAGCCATGCGTCCTGAAGCTTGGCGCGTTCGCGTAGCGGCAGCACCCGGGGGTACGCAGGGCTTGCGGTTTCCTCCGGGTTGAGCGCAGCCGGAGCGGCGGTGGCCGGTGTGGTCGCCATAGCCAGGGCCATTGCAGCCGCCCATCTTCCGCTTACCGCGCTCATCGACATACCCCTTTAGCCGCTGAAGCCGTCCGTGCCGCTGCCGAGCGCCGGGCTTGGCCGGTCCGAAACCTGGCGCTGGCCGTCGATTATGATGGGCGACGCAACTCCCGGCATACCGTCCAGATCGAGGCGCATCCGGCGCGCGACTACCTGGGGGTCGGCGAATACCTCGGCGACCGAGTTGATCGGCCCCGCCGGCACGCCCGCCGCGGCAAGGGCGCTCAGGAGTTCCTCCTTGGCCCGCTGCGACAAAGCGGGCTCCAGGGCGGCGGCCAAGACGTCGCGGTTGCCGACGCGGTCTTTGTTGGTGCGAAAGCGGGGATCGTCGGGAAGGGCAGGAAGCGCCAGCAGCCGGCACAGCTTGCCGAACTGGCCATCATTGCCGACCGCGACGATTACCCACCCGTCCGCCACCCGAAAGGTCTGGTAGGGCGCGATGTTGGGGTGGGCGTTGCCGAGGCGGCGCGGCGTTTCGCCGGAGACGAGGTAGTTCATCGCCTGGTTGGCGAGCACCGAGACCTGGGTGTCGAGCAGGGCCATGTCGATGTGGCAGCCGCGGCCGCTTCTCTCGCGCCCGTGCAGTGCTGCCAGGATCGCGTTGGACGCATAGACCCCGGTGAAGATGTCGGCGAAGGCGACGCCGGTCTTTTGCGGCTCGCCGGCGGGGTCACCGGTCAGGTCCATGATCCCGCCCATGCCCTGGATCATGAAGTCGTAGCCTGCGCGGGGCGCGTAGGGACCGTTCTGGCCGAAGCCGGTGATCGAGCAATAAATGAGGCGCGGGTTGAGCTCGCTGAGCGCGGGGTAGTCCAGCCCGTACTTGGTAACCCCGCCGACCTTGAAGTTCTCGATCAGGATGTCCGCTTCGGCGGCCAAATCGCGTATCCGCTGCCGCCCTTCCTCGCACTCGAAGTCGATGGCCAGCGAAGTCTTGCCCCGATTGCAGGCGTGGAAATAAGCGGCACTGCCTTCGCCCTCGACGAACGGGGGACCCCAGCCGCGGGTGTCGTCGCCGGTGCCGGGGCGCTCGATCTTTACGACCTCGGCGCCAAGGTCGGCAAGGAGCTGCCCAGCCCACGGACCCGCGAGGATGCGTGCAAGCTCGAGTACCTTCAACCCGGCGAGCGGCTGGTGCACCCTAGAACGCCGCAATGCCCGTGATCGCCCGGCCGAGGATCAGGCCGTGGACGTCGTGCGTGCCTTCGTAGGTGTTGACCGTCTCCAGGTTCGCGGCGTGGCGCATGACCTGGAATTCGGCGGAAATGCCGTTGCCGCCGTGCATGTCGCGGGCGACGCGGGCGATATCGAGGGCCTTGCCAACATTGTTGCGCTTGATCAGGCTGATCGTCTCGGGGATCAACGTGCCCGCGTCCATCAGCCGGCCGACCTGCAGCGCCGCCTGCAGGCCGAGCGTGATCTCCGTGATCATGTTGGCAAGCTTCATCTGCACGAGCTGGGTGGCGGCAAGCGGGCGGCCGAACTGCTTGCGGTCGAGGGTGTAGGTGCGCGCGGCATGGTAGCAGGCCTCGGCGGCGCCCATCGCGCCCCAGGCGATGCCGTAGCGCGCGCGGTTCAGGCAGCCGAACGGGCCCTTGAGGCCGCTGACGTGGGGGAGGAGGTTTTCTTCCGGCACTTCCACTTCGTCCATCACGATCTCACCGGTGATGGAGGCGCGCAGGCTGAGCTTGCCGCCGATCTTGGGCGCGGAGAGACCGGCCATGCCCTTTTCGAGAATGAAGCCGCGGATCTTGCCCTCATGGGCGTCCGATTTCGCCCACACCACGAACACGTCGGCAATCGGCGAGTTGGTGATCCACATCTTGGAGCCGGTGAGCCGGTAGCCGCCGTCCACCTTGGCGGCGCGAGTGCGCATCGAGCCTGGATCGGAGCCGGCATCCGGTTCGGTCAGGCCGAAGCAGCCGACCCACTCGCCGCTGGCAAGCTTGGGCAGATATTTCCGCTTCTGCGCCTCCGATCCGTAGGCATTGATCGGATGCATGACGAGCGAAGACTGAACCGACATCGCGGATCGATAGCCACTGTCGACACGCTCGACCGCACGGGCGACGAGTCCGT
>DASWMM010000300.1:0-3704 GCA_036399755.1 Allosphingosinicella sp. | reverse complement strand
GGCCATTACATCCGCGAAGCTTCGGACGGCCGCCTGGCCGGCCTCGCCGCCCCGCGCCTCGCGCCGCTGATCGGGCGCGATTTGTCTACGGACGAGATCGCCCTCCTCACCCGCGCCATGCCGGGGCTCAAACCTCGAGCGAAGAACCTGAACGAACTGGCTGAGGGCGCGACCTTCCTGTTCCGTGCACGCCCCCTCGACTTCGACGATAAAGCCGAACAGCTCGTCTCGGGCGAGGCACCGCGGCTCCTTGCCCGCGTTTATGCGGTACTGTCCGCGCTTGACGAATGGACCGCTGCCGCCACAGAGGCGGGCGTACGCAGCGTGGCGGAAACGGCCGGGGTGAAACTCGGCTTGGTGGCGCAGCCACTACGCGCCGTGCTTACCGGCCGGGCGACTTCGCCCGGCATATTCGATGTGCTGGTGCTGCTCGGGCGGGAGGAAAGCCTCGCCCGGATCGCGGACCGGATGAATGAAGGACAATAAGATGGCGGACGGACAAGCCACTCTCAATCTCGGCGGCAAGCCGCAGGATCTTCCGGTTCGGCAGGGCTCATGCGGCCCCGACGTGATCGATATTCGAAAGCTTTATGCGCAGACCGGTGCCTTCACCTACGATCCGGGCTTCACCTCGACGGCGGCGTGCGAAAGCGCGATCACTTATATCGACGGCGATCAGGGCATCTTGCTCCACCGCGGCTATCCCATCGACCAGCTTGCCGAACATTCCAATTTCATGGAGGTCGCCTACCTCCTCTTGAATGGCGATCTGCCGGACAGCGAGACGCTGGATGGTTTCCGCTACACGATCATGCGGCACACCATGCTGCACGAGCAGCTTTCGACATTCTACCGCGGCTTCCGGCGCGATGCACATCCGATGGCGATCATGTGCGGCGTGGTCGGCGCGCTCAGCGCTTTCTACCACGATTCGACGGACATCACCGATCCCAAGCAGCGCATGATCGCGTCCCACCGCCTGATCGCCAAGATGCCGACGATCGCGGCGATGGCCTACAAATACTCAATCGGCCAGCCGTTCGTGTACCCCAAGAACGATCTAAGCTACACCGGCAACTTCCTGCGCATGACCTTCGGTGTCCCAGCCGAGGAATACATAGTGAACCCCGTTGTCGAACGCGCCATGCGCCGCATCTTCATCCTCCACGCCGATCATGAGCAGAATGCGTCGACATCGACGGTTCGCCTCGCTGGTTCGTCGGGCGCCAACCCGTTCGCCTGCATCGCCGCCGGAATCGCTTGTCTGTGGGGTCCGGCGCATGGCGGCGCGAACGAGGCGGCGCTTAACATGCTACGCGAGATCGGCACACCCGATCGCATCCCGGAATTCATCGCCCGCGCCAAGGACAAGGACGACCCCTTCCGCCTGATGGGTTTCGGCCACCGCGTGTACAAGAATTTCGATCCGCGCGCGAAGGTGATGAAGGCCACCGCCGAGGAAGTGCTTGCCGAGCTTGGCGTCACCGACCCAATCTTCGACGTCGCCCGCGAGCTCGAGCGGATTGCGCTCAGCGACGATTATTTCATCGAAAAGAAGCTCTACCCGAACGTCGATTTCTATTCGGGCGTGATCCTGTCGGCGATCGGCTTCCCGACCTCCATGTTCACCGCCCTCTTTGCCCTCGCCCGCACGGTCGGCTGGGTGGCGCAGTGGAACGAGATGATCTCGGACCCCGAACAGAAGATCGGCCGCCCGCGCCAGCTCTACACCGGCGCCACCCAGCGCGACTACGTGCCCGTCACCGCCCGCTAGGGCTTTGCTTCGGCAGCAAGGAAAGGCCGGTGCCCCGGGCGGGCGCCGGCCTTTCGCTTGTCAGCCCAGCTCCGCCCGCAACGTCCGAAGCGTTCCCAGCGACGCGGCGACATCGTCGAAGATCAGCCGCACCCGCTCCTCGGGCGCGCGATTGCGCAGCATGCTGCCCGGCTCGAACCGGTTCTTGCTGCTGTTGACGCCCACCATTGCCTCTTCGGGCGAGACGAACACCGACACCGAACCCAACTTGCGCAGCTCCAGCAGGTGCCGCCGAAGCTCCGACGAGAAGAGCAGCTGCTTTGCCTCCATCGGCGCGGTTGAATAAACTTCGAAGCGCTGCTCGAACTCCTCGTCCCCCTCGATCTTCACCCGCGCCATGTCGGACGCGGGCTTGAAGAAGTTGAAGATCTTGCGATCCGGGACGATCGCCGTGATCCCGCCTCCGGCGCTCCGGGGCCGCCGGTGGATGGCGTAGACCTGACCCGAGAACACGGTGTGCGTGTTCTTGCCGGAGCTGCGCTGCAAGCATGCTTCATAGACCGCATAACCCCGCCCCTCCTCGTCCGCGCCGTGGATCAGATCGGTGAACGTCTGCGACGACAGCCGGCCGAACAGGATGCCCTGCGCGCGCCCATAAACCGGCGGATCGAAGTCGGAGGGCAGATATTCCATCCCGCAGCGGCGGGCGAGTTCGTCCAGCACCGGATGTTTCAGGCCTTCACTAACGTCCATCAGCGGCTTGCCCGCGGCGAAGATGGTGCCGATCAGGATTAGCACAAAGGCGATGAACGCCACCACCTCCCAGCCTGCGTTGATCAGGGTCAGGAGGGCCGCGACCGCGAGTACCAGGCCGGCCGTTCCCCGGATCCAGAATTTACGCGCCGCGCCGCCGCGTTCCGTCTCAATTGCGCCGAGCCGCTCGCGCACCCCGTTATCCGCGCACAGCTCGGTGAAATGCCCCGCCCCAAGTTCGATCATCGCCCGCCCCCCAACAGCTTGCCTGCCAGAGTGACTCCAACCGGGCGGCGCTGTCCAGCAGCAACATTTGAAACGCAAAACCCGCTTCGTCGAAATCGGCCTGCAACGCCGCACCGGCAAACCGAGGCATCAGGCCTCACCGGAGGCCGCGCTGATGCAACCCCACGAAGGACTCGATTTCAGATGAAACCCCTGCTTGCCCTCGCCTTGGGTCTTGCCGCCGCGACCGCCACCTACGCCGCAGGGCCCGCGCCCGCCCCGGGGCCGGGCGAACCGACCCTGGCCGAAGTCCGCGCCGCCACTGCCCGTTTCCAAGACGTGGAGGTCGCCCTAGCCGAGGGCTATGTCGATGCCGGCGCGCCGTGCGAAACCGCCGCGGGCATGGGCATGGACAGGTCGCTTGGCGGTATGGGCATCCACTTCTTCCGGCCCGACATGCTTGGCATCGCCGGCCCACCGAACCCAAGGGTCTCCGGCACCGGCACCCACACCGACTTCCGCAAGCCCGCAATCCTCATCTACGAACCGCGGGCCGATGGCCGCCTTGAGCTGGTAGCGGTCGAAAATCTGGTCTTCGAAAAGGCTTGGAACGAAGCGGGCAATAAGGAGCGCCCGAGCTTCCACGGCGTCGCCTACGAGCATATGGCCGACGATCCCGCCACCGCAGCGGACGAGGCCCACATGTTCGAGCCGCACTTCGACAAGCACGTCTGGCTGTTTCGCAACAACCCGAACGGCGTGTTCACCCCGTTCAACCCCAAGGTCACCTGCGAGCACGCTCGCGGTCCGCGAGTGGCCCACAACACGCACGGCGCTCACTGATGGCGGCTAACGGGCAGGAGCAGTGCGCGTCTCCAACCGCCACACCGGGCCAGAACAGCCTGCCCCAAAACCAAAAAGCCCCAGCCGTTTCCGGCCGGGGCTTGGGTGGTAACCTTGGGGGGGGGGTAAG
>DASWMM010000299.1:0-5588 GCA_036399755.1 Allosphingosinicella sp. | reverse complement strand
CGGAAGCTTCGCGAAGCTCGGCGTCGAGCTCGGCGAGGCGGTGAAGGACCCAGCGTTCGAGCTCGGGCATGCCCGCCGGCGCCACACGCTCGGCATCGGAGAAGCCTTCCAGCGCGCCCAGCATGTAGCGGAAGGTGTTCCGGAGCTTGCGGTAGGCGTCGCCGGTGCCGGCAAGCGCTTCCTTGCCGATCCGCACGTCCTCGAAATAATCGGTCGAGGCGACCCACAGGCGCAATATATCGGCGCCGCTTTCCTTGATGATGGCGAGCGGATCGACGGTGTTGCCGATCGATTTAGACATCTTGCGACCGTCCCGGTCGAGCGCGAAGCCGTGGGTCAGGACGGCATCGTAGGGCGCGCGGCCGCGGGTGCCGCAGCTTTCGAGAAGCGAGGACTGGAACCAGCCGCGGTGCTGGTCGGAGCCTTCGACGTAGAGGTCGGCGCGGGTGCCCTGGCCGTAGCGGGCCTCGATCACGTAAGCGTGGGTGGCGCCGCTGTCGAACCAGACGTCGAGGATGTCGGTGACGGGTTCGTATTCGTCGAGATTGTAGCCGTTGCCGAGCAGGCTCTGGTGGTCGGCCCCGAACCAGGCATCGGCGCCGCCTTCGTGAAAGGCGCGGATAATGCGGCTGTTGACCGCGGCATCACGGAGATACTCGCCGGTGGCGCGGTGGACATAGAGGGCGATCGGCACCCCCCAGGCGCGCTGGCGGCTGATCACCCAGTCCGGGCGGCCCTCGACCATGGCGCGGATGCGGTTCCTGGATTTTTCCGGCACCCAGCGGGTCTGGTCGATGGCGGCGAGGGCGGTGGCGCGGAGGGAGGAGCCCTCAAACGCGGGCTTCTCGACTTCGCTCGAAGCAAACGGTGTTTGTTCATCCGCGCTCCGTTCTACGTTCGTGTCGAGCGCGCTCGACGTAGACGGTGTTTGTTCATCCGCACCCTCTTCTCCGTTCGTGTCGAGCGAAGTCGAGACACGCTGGCCGCCCGCTCCATCCATCGGAATGAACCACTGCGGCGTGCAGCGGAAGATGATCTTGGCCTTGGAGCGCCAGCTGTGCGGATAGCTGTGCTTGAAGTCCGCGCTCGCCGCCAGCAGCCCGCCGCTTTCGCGCAGGTCCGTGCAGATCGGCCCGTCCGGCGCGTTGAACTTGGCGTTAATCACGCTGCCGCCGCCGGGGAGCCAGCCCCAGTCCTCCCGGTACCGCCCGTCGTCGGTGACGGCGAACACCGGCTCGATGCCGTTCGCCTTGCACAGCAGGAAATCGTCCTCGCCATGATCGGGCGACATGTGGACAAGCCCGGTACCCGCATCGGTGGTGACGAAATCGCCGGGCAGGAACGGGCGCGGCTTGGCGAAGAAACCGCCAAGGTGATGCATCGGGTGGCGGGCGACGGTGCCGATTAGGTCGCGCCCGAAGATTATCTCCGGAGCAGGTCCTCCATAGAAATTCGAAGCATCACCGAATTGTGCGAAATCTATGCCCGGGATTTCGAAATCCACGGATTCCTTGCCGACCTTGCCGAAGCGATGCAGAACGTGGTTTGCCAGCTTAGCAGCGACGAGCAATCGGCGCCCGTCGACTTTCAAGAGAATGTACTCGACGCCTTCGCCATAAGCGATCGCCTGGTTCACAGGGATCGTCCACGGCGTCGTCGTCCAGATCACGGCATGCGCGCCGATCAGCTCAGGGATCGGGCTCTCCACAATCTCGAACCCCACGTCGATCTGGGTCGAAATGATCTCCTCATACTCCACCTCCGCCTCGGCGAGCGCGGTCTTCTCCACCGGCGACCACATCACCGGCTTGGCGCCGCGGTAGAGCTGGCCGCTTTCGGCGAACTGGAGGAGTTCCTCGACGATCTTCGCCTCGGCCTCATACTTCATGGTGAGGTAGGGATTGTCCCACTCGCCCATCACGCCCAAACGCTGGAACTGCTCGGCCTGCACCGCCACCCACTTTTCCGCATAAGCGCGGCATTCGGCGCGGAATTCGCGCGGCGGGACCTGGTCCTTGTCCTGCTTCTTCTTGCGATACTGCTCCTCGATCTTCCACTCGATCGGAAGGCCGTGGCAGTCCCAGCCGGGCACGTACGGCGCGTCCTTGCCGAGCAAGGATTGCGAACGGACGATGATGTCCTTCAGCACCTTGTTCATCGCATGGCCCATGTGGATGTCGCCATTGGCATAAGGCGGGCCGTCGTGGAGGATGAAGCGCTCCCGCCCGGCGCGGGTCTCGCGCAGGCGCTGGTACAGGCCCTCCTCCGCCCAGCGGGCAAGGATTGCCGGTTCCTTGGCGGCCAGGCCGGCCTTCATTGGGAAATCGGTCTTCGGCAGGAAGACCGTATCGCGGTAATCGGTTTTGTCGGACATCGTGCGCGGCCTTAGCGCAGGAAGCGCGCGCTTGGAAACCCGCGCGCTTGCGTCAGCGCAGGGCTTCCACCACATCGCGGACGAACGGCGCAGGGTCGAACGCCGTTTGCGGGCCGTCATAGCCGCGGCGGACGATCACGATCCCGGCGGAAGGGACGATCGCCAGATATTGGCCCCGATTGCCCTGCGCGACATAGGCGTCGGCGGGGATGCCGCTGTCCTTGGCAAAGGTCCAGAAGCTGGCGCCATAGCCGTCGCCGGACGGCGGCTGGGCGGGGCCGTTGCGCGACACATAGGCGCCCCAGCCCTTGGGCAGGATGCGTGTCCCGTTCCAGACGCCGTCATTTTGGTAAAGGAGGCCGAGCCGGGCGAGGTCGCGCGCGGTGGTCCAGACCTGGCTCGAAAGGATGAAATTGCCCTGCCAATCGGTCTCCGCGAAGGTGCGGTTCATGCCGATTTTCCAGAACAGTTCCTTGTAGGGGAAAGCCAGCGCACGCTCGCCGCCGCCCAGCTTGGCGCGCAGGCCGCGGACGGCGAGCAGGATATCGTTGTTGGCGTAGCGGAAGCGGGTTCCGGGCGCCGTCTCGAGCGGCCAGCCTGTGGCGTTTTCGGTGACGCTGGTGCCGCCGAAATAGGTCGCGTCGGTGCGGTTGCCGGCCGCGTCGGAATGGAGGCCGCTTGCCATGCGCAGCAGGTTGTCGGTGGTGATCGCCGCGCGGGGATCGCCCGGTGCCTGCCATTCGGGGATGGGCGCGGGCGCCAGTGGATCGATGAGACCCCCATGGGCGGCGACGCCGATCACGCTACCGGCGATGCTCTTAGCGACCGACCAGGTGCGCTGCGGCATGTGCATGTTGAAATCGGGGCGGTAGCGTTCGGCGACGATCCTGCCTTGGTAAACGACGATCACGGCGGTGGTCTCGCTGCCCTGGCCGTAGGTGCGGCGATCGAACGCGGCGTTAACGGCTGCGCCGAGCTTTGCCGGATAGCCCCGGGTCGGAGCGGCGGCGCCGCGGTCGCCCTGCGGCCAGCGCAGGCCGTCGTCGCGCGCCGCGTCCCGGGTCTCGGCCAGCCGGGGAAGGAGCTTCACCATATTGGCGCTGGCGCCGATCGGAAGCTGCGCGCAGCCGAGGTGCGGGCGCCAGGCGGCAATCCGCGGCGGCAGCTTGTCGTCGAACGACACGCTCACTGTCTTGGCCGCGCGGTCGATCTGGGCCTTCATCGCGGGCATCAGCGGCTCGAGTTCCGGGTAGGTACGTTGAAGGTCGTCGGCCTCGACCTGCGCCTCGGTCTGGCCGGCGTTGAAGATGTCGCTGCACAGGAACGCGGCCTTATAGCCGGCCGCAAGCGCGCGAAGATATTCCGGCCGGTTCTGCTGGGCGGCGGCGGGGGCGGCGAATAGCAGGCCCGCGATCATCACCCGGCCTGTCAGGTTGCGCATGCTGCTCCTCTCCCGCTTCACTTTTTCGTCCTGAGCTTGGGCCGGGCGGCGGTCCAGGCGTGGGCGCGACGGATAACCGATCGCACCCGCTCCGGATCGACGCTGTCGTAACGGACCAGGACTGCGGGCCACCCCTCGTAATGCGGGGTTTGCCAGAAGGTCGCGGGGTCACTTTCCTTCAGGATCTCAACCGTGTCGAGATCGGCGGCGACGCCGAACGAGGTCTCCTCCTCGCGGCCGGTGTACAAAAAGGCGCGGCCGTTCACCTTCACGGCGGGCTTGCCGTAGCTGGTCGCGAGCTCGGCGCCGGGCAGCGAGAGGGCGAAGGCTACTGCCGCGTCCCAATTCGTGATCGCTTCACTCATCGCGCTTCCCCTTTCGCCGCTCGTCCCACCAGGCAAGGCGTTCGGCAAGGCGCTTTTCGAAGCCGCGGTCGGTGGGGACGTAGAAGGCCTGCGGCTGCATCTCGTCGGGCCAGTAATTGTCGCCGGAAAAGCCGTCTTCCTGGTCGTGATCGTAGCTATAGCCTTTTCCGTAGCCGATATCCTTCATCAACTTGGTCGGCCCGTTGAGGATGTTGGCCGGCGGCATGAGCGAGCCTGTCTCCTTCGCCGATCGCCAGGCCGCTTTCTGCGCTGCGTAGACCGCGTTCGATTTGGGCGCGGTGGCGAGATACAGGCACGCCTGGGCGATGGCGAGCTCGCCCTCGGGGGAGCCCAGGAAATCGTACGTGTCCTTGGCCGCGACGCACTGCACCAGCGCCTGCGGATCGGCGAGCCCGATATCCTCCACCGCGGCCCGGATCAGGCGTCGGAGCAGGAACAACGGTTGCTCGCCCGCCGTCAGCATCCGCGCGAGGTAATAAAGCGCCGCCTGCGGGTCCGAGCCGCGGATCGCTTTGTGAAGCGCGGAGATGAGGTTGTAATGCCCCTCCCGGTCCTTGTCGTAGACCGGCATGCGCCGGTGGAGCAGCGCCGAAAGCGCGGCCGGATCGAGCGGCTCGGGCAGGTCGACGGAGAACAAGGTCTCGGCCTGGTTGAGCAGGAAGCGGCCGTCGCCGTCCGCGGTGGCGACCAGGGCGTCGCGGGCCTCCGGGGTGAGGGGAAGCGGGCGATCGAGCAGCTCCTCCGCCCGGTCGAGCAGGTGGCAGAGAGCGCGGGCGTCGAGGCGGTTGAGGATCAGGACCTGGGCGCGGGACAGAAGCGCGGCGTTGAGCTCGAACGACGGGTTCTCCGTGGTGGCGCCGACCAGTACAACAGTGCCGTCCTCGACATAAGGTAGAAAACCGTCCTGCTGGGCGCGGTTGAAGCGGTGGATTTCGTCCACGAAGAGAAGCGTCTGCTTGCCGGCGCGGCCATAGTCGCGCGCTTCAGCGAACACCTTCTTCAGGTCCGCGACGCCGGAGAAGACGGCGGAGGTGGCGGTGAAGCGCATGCCCACCGCGTCGGCAAGCAGCCGGGCGATGGTGGTCTTGCCGGTGCCGGGCGGCCCCCACAGGATCATCGAGGAGAGTTTGCCCGCCGCCACCATCCGCCCGATCGCGCCGGCCGGCCCGGTGAGGTGATCCTGCCCCACGACCTCGCCAAGCGCCTGCGGGCGGAGGCGGTCGGCGAGCGGCGCGCTGTCCGGGACGGGCGCGGGCTTGGCTGGGGGTGTGTCGTCGGCGAAAAGGTCGGCCATAAGCGGCGTTTAGCGGATGGGGGGAGGGGAGCGCCAGCGGGGCCGCTCCACTGCCTCGGTGCCCGGATCCCCACCAACCTCGTTCGTCCCGAG
>DASWMM010000298.1:0-6476 GCA_036399755.1 Allosphingosinicella sp. | reverse complement strand
TGCCGCGCCGCGAGCGCGAGATTTACGAAATTCTGCTTGCCGCGGGCGAGGCGACCGCCGCCGACGTGCGCCGGGCGATGGCCGACCCGCCGAGCCATTCGGCGGTGCGCACCATGCTTGCGCGGCTCGAGGCCAAGGGGGCGATCGCCCACCGGGTGGAGGACCAGGCCTATGTCTACCGAAGCGTCAAGCAGCCCGCCAAGGTGCGGGAAGGGGCGCTGCAGCAGTTCGTCAAGACCTTTTTCGACGGATCGGCGGCGAGCGCGGCAACGGCCTTGCTGGGCCTGTCGCGCAAGCTGAAACCCGAGGAACTCGATGCGCTGCAGGCAGCGATCGACGCGGCAAAGGAGCGGAACCAATGACCTACGATTTTCTCCTGGAGATGGCGTGGAAATCGGCGGCGATCAGCGCCGCGGCGCTTGGCCTGGTGACCTTGCTGAGGTCGCGCTCGGCGGCGGACCGGGGCGCGGTGCTGCGCATCGGGGTGGTGTTGCTTTTGTCGTTGCCGGTGATTGCCGCCTTGTTTCCGGCCCTGGTGGTAGAGACCGCGGCGCCCGAAGTGGCCGCGGCGGCTCCGATGGCATCCGCGCCTGAAGCGTATTCCGCCGCGCCCGGAGTGGCGACGTCCGCGCTCAGCACCCCGCAGACGGGCGGCGACTGGAACGATCCGGGCATCCTGTTCCTGCTTCTCTATCTTGGCGGCGTGGCGATGGTCGGCGGGCGGCTTGCCGCCGGGCTGGTGACTCTGGCGCGCTGGACTCGTGAGGCGCGTCCGGTGACGGAGGCGCATTGGCTGGAGGCGCTGGACCGGGTGAACAGCGGCGGGCGCGACATTCGCCTGCTGGTTTCGGATGAGGCGGAGTCGCCGCTGAGCTGGGGCTGGCGCAGGCCGGTGATCCTGCTGGACCGCGATGCGCTGCACCGGCCGGAGGATGCCGACGCGATCCTGGCGCACGAGGTTGCGCACGTTCTGCGCGGCGACTGGGTGTCGCTGATCGCCTCGCGGGTGACTGTGGCCCTGTTCTGGTTCAACCCGCTGGTCTGGCGGCTGGACCGCGAGGTTGCGCAGCAGGCCGAGGAAGCCGCCGACGGCTTCGCGGCCGAGCGGGTGGAGCCGGCGCGTTATGCGCAGACCCTGCTCGATTGGGCGCGGCAAAGCGGCGGCTTCGTGCCCGCCAATGCGATGGCCGGGACGGAGCCGGGGCTCAGCCGGCGGGTGAAGGCTTTGCTCGACGGGCGTTTCCGGCGGCGGTCCAACTCGTTCTGGAGCTTTGCCGCGATGGCCGCCGTGGCCGCGCTTGCAGCGCCGGTTGCCGCGCTCGAGTTCGTGCCCAAGGCTCCGGACGCGCCGGACGCGCCATCGCCTCTCCAGGCACCGCTTGCGCCGCTTGCCGCTGCAGCGCCGGTGGCGCCGGACGCGCCTCCGGTTCCAGGTGCCGCTCCGGCGCCGGTTGCGCCGAACGCGCCGGCGATTCCGGCGATGCTTGCAGCCCTTCATCCCCATGGAGCCGACATGCCGCATCTGCCCCGGGCGCCGATCCCTCCGCATCCGCCGCGCGCACCGGGTGCGCCGTGGATCGATGCCGACGCGATTGCCGCCGAGGTCGAGGCCGCCGTTGCCGAAGCGCACCGGTCGCCCGACGTGGCCCGCGCTCATGCCATGGCCGGAATCGATGCCAAGGAGATCGAGCGGCAAGTCCGGCGCTCGGTGCGCGACGGCCTGGCCGACGGCGCGGGCAACATGCGTCACGGTGCCGACGGAATGGATGCGGGCGCGGCGCACATGGCCCGCCAGGCGGCGCAGCTGCGCGACCGCTCGTTTCGCGAGCGGGAAATCGCCCGCGCCGCCACCCGCGGCGACCGGGTCACGCACGAGGATCTGCTCGAAGCCGCGGAAGGGCTGGACGACGGCGTCCGCGAAATGCGCGACGCGGCCAAGGAAATGCGCCGCGAGGCGGAGGCGATGCGGCGCGGCGGCTGAGCCGGCGCGGCATATTGGACAGCTTCATCCCTTCCGTTAGGGTCGCCTGACGGAAGGGATTTTTTGTCGATGAAGTCACCGCGCGTCCGGCGCCTGTTGCTCGCCGCTTTGCCGCTCGCCGCCTTTGCCGCGGCCGCGCCCGCCAAGCCCCGCATTGCCAAGCCGCCCGCTTACGAGGTCGTGATCCGCGGCGGCACGATTTACGACGGCTCCGGCGGCCCGCCGTACAAGGGCGATGTCGGCGTGAAGGGCGACCGGATCGCTTTTGTCGGAACGCACCTGAAAGGCCGCGGCGGACAGGAGATCGACGCGAAGGGCCTCGCCGTTTCGCCCGGCTTCATCAACATGCTGAGCTGGGCCGCCGAGCCGCTGATCGGGGACGGCCGGGCGCAGAGCGACATCCGCCAGGGCGTGACGCTGGAGGTGTTCGGCGAAGGCTGGTCGATGGGGCCGTGGAACGCGGCCACCGTTGCGGAGGTGCAGGCCGAGCAGACGGGCATCCGCTATCCGGTGACGTTCAACAGCCTGGGCGGCTATTTCGACTTCATCGAGAAGCGCGGCACCAGCGTCAACGTGGCGAGCTTTGTCGGCGCATCTAGCGTGCGGGTCTATGCGCTTGGCCGCAACGATGTTGATCCAACGCCCGAGCAGCTGGGCGAAATGCGCGGGCTGGTGCGCGCGGCGATGAATCAGGGCGCGATGGGGGTCGGCTCGTCGCTGATCTACATCCCGGCGGCCTATGCCGAGACGGACGAGCTGGTCGCGCTGTCGACGGAGGCGGCGCGGTGCGGCGGCATGTATATCAGCCACATCCGCAACGAAGGGGCGGGCGTGCTCGGCGCGATCGACGAGCTGATCGACATATCGCGCCGGTCGGGGGCGCGGGCGGAAATCTACCATTTAAAGGCGGCCGGGCGCTCCAACTGGCCGCTGATGGAGCAGGCGATCGGCCGGATCGAGGCGGCGCGGGCGGCGGGGGTTCCGGTAACCGCGAACATGTATCTCTACACCGCGTCCGGCACTGGACTGGACAGCACGCTTCCGGCCTGGGTGCGGGAAGGCGGGCACAAGGCAATGATGGAACGGCTCTCCGATCCTGCCGTTCGGGCGAAAGCGGCGGCGGACATAAAGGCGTCGAGCAACCGCGACTGGACCACCGTGCAGCCGATCGGCTTCAAAAATCCGGCGTTGCGCGGGCTTGCCGGCAAGCGGCTACCGGAGATTGCCGCGGCGCGCGGCAAGAGCGTCGAGGAGACGGCGGTCGATCTGGTGTTCGAGGATGACAGCGCGGTCGGGACCGTGTTTCACTCGATGGACGAGGACAATGTCCGCAAGGGGCTGGTGCGTCCGTGGGTGAGCTTCGGCTCCGACGCGGCGGCGCTCTCGGCCGAGCCGCCGTTCAGCGACACTCCGGTGCATCCCCGCGCTTACGGCAATTTCGCGCGGCTGCTTGGGCGGTACGTGCGGGAGGAGAAGCTGCTGACCCTCGAGGAGGCGGTGCGCAAGCTCAGCGCGCTGCCCGCGGACAATCTGCGGATCGCCGATCGCGGGCGGTTGAAGGCGGGGAATTTCGCGGACGTTGCCGTGTTCGATCCGGCCAAGATCGGCGACCGGGCGACGTATGAGCAGCCCCATGCCTATGCGGCCGGCATGCGCCACGTGCTGGTCAACGGCGTGCCGGTGCTCAGGGACGGGGAGCATGTCGGCACGAAGCCCGGCCGGGCGGTGCGCGGGCCGGGCTGGAACAAGTGCGGGTGAGCGCCGCCGTACCAAGGGCGTCACCCCGGACTTGATCCGGGGTCCACCTTCTTCCTTCTCCCTTGCCGCTGCGTTTCTGAAAAGAAGGTGGATGCCGGATCAAGTCCGGCATGACGTAGTAGCGTTAGGTGCCGGGGCAACTTCCTGTCCCTCCCGAGGTTTGTTCGCTGTCCGCCGTTCAAGGAATTTCCATGCGCCCAATCGCTCGTGCCGCCGCTCTTGGTTTTGCTCTCGTCACCGCCGCCTGCGCTACCAATCGGGTGCAACCGGCGGCCGAGCCTTATTCGTCGGCGCCGATCGATGCCAACCGGTTGGGGATCATCACCAAGACGCTTGCCTCGGACGCGTTCGAGGGCCGCGGGCCAGGAACGGCGGGCGAGGCGAAGACCATGGCGTATCTCTCCGAGCAGTTCCGGCAGATGGGGATCGAGCCGGCGGGCGAGAACGGCACCTATCTGCAGCGTGTGCCGCTGATCCGGACGCAGCTCCAGAAGCCCGGCACTGTGTCCATCCAGCGCGGCGCGGAGCGGATTCCGCTGCGCTTTCCGGAGGACGTGTATCTCAGCACGGTTCGGGAGACCGACCGCGCCCGGATCGAGAAGGCGCCGATGGTGTTCGTCGGCTACGGAGTGACCGCGCCCGAGCGGCAGTGGGACGACTTCAAGGGCGTCGACCTGACCGGCAAGATCGCGGTGTTCCTGGTCAACGATCCCGATTTCGAGGCGGCGGCGGACGATTCCGTCGCGGGCAAGTTCGGCGGCCAGGCGATGACCTATTATGGCCGCTGGACCTACAAGTTCGAGGAAGCGGCGCGGCGCGGGGCGATCGGCGCCCTGGTGGTGCATGAAAGCGCGGGCGCGGGCTACGCCTGGAACACGGTGCAGGCGCCGGGCGGCGAGAATTACAACATCGTGCTGCCCGCGGGCGCGCGCCAGCCGGTGCTTCTCCAGGGCTGGCTGCAGCGCCCGGTGACGGAGGATCTGTTCCGCCGCGCCGGCCTTGATTTCGAGGCGGTGAAGCGGCAGGCGCGCACTACGGCGTTCAAGCCGATCGACCTCGGCGCGACTCTGTCGGCGGCATTCGACGTCGAGACCACGCGGGTCGAGAGCCACAACGTCCTTGCCAAGATCAGCGGCTCGAAACGTCCGGACGAGACGGTTTGGTTCGCCGGCCATTGGGATGCGTACGGCGTCGGCGCGCCCGATGCGGGCGGCAAGCGCGTTCGCCCCGGGGCGCTGGACGACGGGCTCGGCATCGCCGGCGTGCTCGAGCTTGCCCGCGCCTTCAAGGCCGGGCCGCGGCCGGAGCGCACCCTGGTGTTCGCCGCCTGGACCGCGGAGGAGAGGGGCCTGCTGGGTTCGGAGCATTATGCCGCCAACCCGATCTTCCCGTTCGAGAAAGCGGTGGCCAACCTGACGCTCGACACGCTGCAGCCCAATGGCCCGTCGCGCGACGTGATCCTGATCGGCAAGGGCCAGAGCGCGCTTGAGGAGATGCTGGCGCAGGAAGCGGCGGCCCAGAACCGGGTGCTCACCCCCGACGCGCAGCCGCAGCGCGGCCTGTTCTACCGCGCCGACCATTTCGCCTTCGCCAAGCGCGGCGTTCCGGTGCTTCTGATCATGGCCCTGGGCGGCGGCGTCGACCTGGTGAACGGCGGGCGTGAGGCGGGCGACCGCTGGGTCACCGACTTCACCGCCAAATGCTACCACCAGACCTGCGACGAGTGGCGCGACGACTTCGACCTGCGCGGAGCGGCGCAGGATGTTGCGCTCTACTATCAGCTTGGCCGCAAGCTAGGCTGGAGCAAGGAATGGCCGCAGTGGAACGCGGGCTCCGAGTTTCGTGCAACGCGCGAGACCAGCGTTGCACAGCGGGGGCGGTGATCCCAAAGCGGAAACGATCATTCACGACTTGTACCCGGCGTTGCCGTAAGCCCCCTGCTATGTGCCTGTAGAGAACGGGGGTGACGGGTGACGCAGGGTGGAGAAAAGCGTTTCGGCCAATGCCATTGCGGCAGAGTTCGCTTCGAAGTCGAGCTAAGCGACGGCTTTAACAACATTCGTCGCTGCACCTGCTCTTACTGCCGGATGCGTGGTGCTGTCGCGGTATCCGCCGCCCTGGACGGCATCAGGTTCCTCAAAGGCGAGGATGCGCTGACAACGTACCGCTTCAATACGGGCGCGGCGCGGCACTTCTTTTGCGCGAACTGCGGCATCTATACGCACCATCAACGGCGGTCCAATCACGCCCAATATGGGGTGAATGTGGCGTGCCTCGACGGGGTCAGCCCCTTCGACTTCCCCGAAGTGCCCGTGATCGACGGGGTGCAGCATCCAAGCGATAACGGCGGGTCGATGAGGCAGGCAGGCACCCTGCGGTTCGAGCCCAGCCGCTAGCGGTTCGGCCCAACGGTGAACGCACGCCGCGCGGCGGGCGGCCGCGAGTCCCCGAAGCGACGCCTTCACCTGGCGTTTCCCGCCTCTTGCCTTTACGAAACCGGCATGAACCCCATGTACTCGTCACAGCCCTTCCAGCCGTACCTTTTCCCGGGCGAGCGGATCATGTGGTCCGGCCAGCCCAAGCAGGGACTAGTCCTCGGCGCGCGCGACATACTCCTTATCCCGTTCAGCCTGATGTGGGGCGGTTTCGCCATCTTCTGGAACACGATGGTGTGGCTCGGCCCATTTCAGGATAATTCCGGCGGTGGCCCAGGCTGGCTGTTTAGACTTTGGGGCCT
>DASWMM010000297.1:0-3806 GCA_036399755.1 Allosphingosinicella sp. | reverse complement strand
AAGGAGGATTAGTGCCACAACCCCTGGCCCGAGACCTTGGGATCGCCCACCCCCCGCGCACCTCCTGGCCCAGCATCGGGAGCATTGCTTCAAGCTCTGACGCATGCTTGTCAGCCTGATTGCCG
Organism: Allosphingosinicella sp.; assembly: GCA_036399755.1. GTDB lineage: Bacteria > Pseudomonadota > Alphaproteobacteria > Sphingomonadales > Sphingomonadaceae > Allosphingosinicella. The sequence goes on along the minus strand of DASWMM010000297.1, from coordinate 3,681 downwards.
TTCTTGATTAAGGCTGCGGAAAGTTCACACGCTAAGCCGCGTAAAAATGGTGCCCAGGAGAGGACTCGAACCTCCACGCCCTTGCGAGCGCCAGCACCTGAAGCTGGTGCGTCTACCAATTCCGCCATCTGGGCACGGGGTAGGCCGCGCCAACTAGGGGGGCGCCGGGCGCTTGTCAACGCACAGGCGAGCGGGCAATGGGGGCGCGCTTTCACGACTAAACTTGCAAGGACTTGGGATGGACCGGCTGGTCACGATCTTCGGCGGCGGCGGCTTTCTGGGACGGTATGTGTCGCAGGCGCTGCTCAAGACAGGCGCGCGGGTGCGCCTCGCCCAGCGCGATTCCCGCGGCGCCTATTTCCTGAAGCCATTGAGCATGCTGGGCCAGGCTCAGTTCGTGGATGTCGACATTCGCGACGCCGACCGCGTCCGCGCCGTGGTCCAGGGCAGCGATGCGGTGGTGAACCTCGTCGGCGTGCTCAAGGGCGACTTTCAGGGGCTTCATGTGACAGGCGCGCGCAACATCGCCGAAGCCGCCGCCGCCGCGGGCGCGGAGGCCCTGGTGCAGATCTCCGCCATCGGCGCCGATCCGCACAGCGAATCGAATTACGGCCGCTCCAAGGGCGAAGGCGAGGCGGCGGTGCGTGCCGCCTTCCCCGGCGCGACGATCATGCGCCCGTCGGTGGTGTTCGGGCGGGAAGACAATTTCGTCAACCGCTTCGCGGGCATGGCCCGGCTGGCGCCAGTTCTGCCGGTGATCCGCGGCGGAACGAAGTTCCAGCCCGTCTACGCCGCCGACGCGGGCCGCGCGATCAGCGCCGCCGCGCTCGACCCCCGCACCCACGCCGGCAAGACCTATGAGCTTGGCGGCCCGCAGGTGCTGACCATGCGCGAACTGATGCAGTGGATCAGCGTCACGACGGGACGCAATCGTTCGCTGATCGATATCCCAGATCCCGTCGCCAGGCTGATCGCCAAGGCGATGGGCTGGGCGCCCGGCGCGCCGATCACCTGGGACCAGTGGCTGATGCTGCAGAAGGACAATGTTGCGGCCGACGGCATGCCGGGGCTTGAAGCGTTCGGAATCCCCAAGACGCCGCTCAACGCCGTGTCGGAAGGCTGGCTGACCTCCTATCGCCGCCACGGCCGCTTCGCCGCCAAATCGCCCTACTGAAAGCCTCGCCGCCGTGCCGCTGATCGTTATCGCAATCCTGCTCGGCATCGTCGAGGGGCTGACCGAGTTCCTGCCGGTGTCGTCCACAGGCCACCTGATCCTCGCCGCCGAACTGCTCGGCTATCGCGCCGACCAATGGTCGACGTTCAACGTCATCATCCAGCTCGGCGCCATATTGGCGGTGATCGTGCTGTATTGGCGGACGTTCTGGACGGTTCTGACCGGGCTGTTCTCGCGCGAAGCAGGCGCCTGGCGGTTTGCAATCAACGTCGCGGTGGCCTTCGTGCCCTCGGCGGTGATCGGCCTGCTGCTGATCGACAATATCGAGGCGATGCTCGGCCATGCCGAAGTGGTCGCGGTCGCGCTGGTGCTTGGCGGCATCGCCATCCTGATCATCGAGCGCGTGGTGAAACCCGCCACCATTGAAGCAGGCGTCGCCGCGATCCCGCTGAAGCGCGCGCTCGGCATCGGCTTCATCCAGTGCCTGGCGATGGTGCCGGGCGTCAGCCGCTCCGGCGCAACGATCATGGGCGCGCTGTCGCTCGGCGTCGAGCGGCGCACCGCGGCCGAGTTCAGCTTCTTCCTCGCCGTGCCGACCATGGTGGGCGCGACGGTGCTGAGCATCGCCAAGCACCATCAGGAAATCTCCAAGGCCGGCGTGGACTGGGGGCTGATCGCCGTTGGCTTCGTCGTCTCCTTTCTGGTCGCCATTGCGATCATCAAGTGGTTCGTCGGCATCGTCTCGCGCCACGGCTTCGCGCCCTTCGCCTGGTACCGCATCGTTGCCGGCAGCGTCGCCCTGGTCTGGCTGCTCGCCCGCTAGAACCATTCAGCCGCCGGTCATGCATACGGCGGTAAAGCGGCAACCGAGTAATGCGGTGGTGCGTTTTCGCCCGTGCGCCAAGATCTTAGGAGGCATTGTACCATGCGTAAGCTGATCATCGCGGCGAGCATCCTCGCCTGCGCCGCACCGGTTGCCGCGCAATCCTATCCCGATCCGCGCGACGATGACATCGTTCGCGCCCTCCCCCATCCGGGTGAAGTGGAAGAGCTAGGCGACACCGTGGGCCGGGTCGCCGATGCGATCATGGACGTGCCGGTCGGGCCGATTGCCGACGCCGTCGATCCGTACCGCCGCGGCCGTCATCGGGACGAGACGCTTGGCGACATCGCCCGCCGCGACGATCCTTATGCCCACGAGCGGATGCGGGACGAGATCGGCGCCGCAACCGTCGGCCTTAGCGCCGCCCTTGAGCAGATCGCGATCGTCACGCCGGCCCTCCGCCGCTCCCTGGAGGACGCGACGCGCCGGATGGAAGATGCGATCGACGGCCGCGGCCGCTACTCGGACCGCGATTACCGGCGCGACGACCGGGATTATCGGCGCGACGACCGTGACTATCAGCCGGACGATTATCGCCGCTGAAGGCGCTGAAAGCCGATAGTCTTTGCCTGGTGCGCCCGCTACAGGCGGGCGCATGTGGCAGCTCTACCAATTTCCCCTGTGCCCCTTCTCCCGCAAGGTCCGGCTGCTGATGGCCGAGAAGGGCGTTCCCGTTGAGTTGAAGCGGGAGAGTCCGTGGGAGCAGCGCGACGACTTCGCCGACCTCAATCCGGCCGGCGAAACGCCGGTGCTGGTGGAGGAATCGAAGGGCATCGTGCTCATCGATTCCAACGCGATCTGCGAATATTTCGAGGAAACGGTGGACCGCGCGCCGATGCTCGGCGGCGGCGCGGCAGCGCGCGCCGAGGTGCGGCGGCTGGTCGCCTGGTTCGACCGCAAGCTGTTCGGCGACGTGGTCGCGCCGATGATGGAAGAACGGATGAGGAAGCGCCTGGTCAGCCGCGACCCGCCCGACACCCGCGTGCTTCGCGAGGCGATGAAGACGGCCAACGCGCATCTCGACTACATCGATTACCTGCTCGACCACCGCCGCTGGCTCGGCGGCCCGATCCTGAGCCTTGCCGATCTTGCCGCGGCGGCGCATCTGTCGGTGGCCGATTATCTCGGCGGCATCGACTGGCGCGGGCACGAGCAGACGTCGAATTGGTATTCGTCGCTGAAGTCGCGCCCGAGCTTCCGGCCGCTGCTCGGCGAGCGGATGGAGGTGATCGCGCCGCCCACTCACTACGACAAGGTCGATTTCTAAGCCGCCGCTGCCTGCGACGACCTAAGCCGCTCATCCTGAGGAGGGGCTGAGTAGAGGTCTGCCAAAGTACTTTTGGTAGACCTCGTAGCGAAGACCGGTCTCGAAGGACCGCGCGGATATGCTGTGCGTCCTTAAAGACGGGCCTTCGACTTCGCTCAGTCCCTCCTCAGGATGGGCGAGGTAAGGCCTTGGCAGTCAAGCTAAGCTCTGCGTGCAGTGATGAAATAATCCAGGCTCTTGTTGTCCGAAAGGTGGAAGCCGCTGGCCGGGTTCCAGGCGAGGCCGGTGCAGTCGATCACGCCCAAGCCTGCATCCTTGAGCAAAGCGGTCAGCTCCTCGGGCGCCAGGAACTTGTCC
>DASWMM010000296.1:0-2536 GCA_036399755.1 Allosphingosinicella sp. | reverse complement strand
CTCCCCGCGAGCGGGGAGGACAGGGTAGGCGGTGCAGGGAGTGACTTCCTCCCCTCCCGCTTGCGGACGGATTGAGAGGTGGCGTTGTTCTCTCGATCACGGCGGCGTCGGGCTCTTGCCATCCCGTTCCCTCGTCCCTCGCGCTCCGCGTCCCGGAACCGTGAGCTTCGGTTCGATTCGGTTGCGAAACCGCTTCCGCACCTGCGGCGGCGGTGTTAACGTCGCCCACGCGAGACGCCTTGCCCGCGCCGCCTGTACGCGTTCGTCTGTCGATCGTTTTGGGGGACGTCACATGCTGCGCAAGCTCGCACTCTTCACCGCACTCGCCACCTCGCTCGCCTTCGCCGCGCCCGCCGCCGCGAAGGGGCCGGACAAGTCCTCGGGCCGCAAGGCGCAGGAGAAGGGGCAGGCGGAGATCCCGGTCTGCTCGAAGAAGCTGGGCACCATCGCCATCGTCGAGCCGGACAACAATTGGTGGCAGACGATGGGGCTCGGCAGCCCCGAGGCGATCATCAAACTGTTCGTGATGAAGTCCGGCTGCTTCGGACTCGTCGACCGCGGCAAGGGCCTCGCCAGCCGCAACATCGAGCGGGCGCTCGCCGATAACGGCGAACTGCAGGGCGGCTCCAACATCGGCCGGGCGCAGGTGAAAGCGGCCGACTATTTCATCGTGCCCGACATCATCAGCAAGAATTCCAACAGCGGCGGCGGCGGCATGGGCGCGGTGCTCGGCGGCCTCGGGCGGAGCCTCGGCGGCGGCCTCGTCGGCGCGGTTGCGGGCGGCATCAACATCAAGAAGAAGGAAGCCAACGTCACGCTGACGCTGGTCAACAGCCGCACCACCGAGCAGGAACGGCTGACCGAAGGCTATTACCGCAAGACCGACATCGGCTGGGGGGCGGGCGGCGGCGCCTTCTGGGGCGGCTTCGCCGGCGCGGGCGCGGGGGGCTATACCGACACCGACATCGGCCAGGTGCTCGTCCTCGCCTACCTCAGGGCCTATACCGACATGGTCCGCCAGCTCGGCGGCCTGCCGGAGAATCCGAGCGCGGCGGCGCCCCAGGCTCAATACGGGCTGACCCTCTCCCCCGTGCGGGAGTGGAGAGGCTTTACCCTCTCCCGCGAGCGGGAGAGGAGCGGCCCGGCCGACGGCCGGGAGGTGAGGGTGTTTCTTCGGTCCGGGGGGGCCGGGGAAGAAGGAAGAAGACCCTCACTCTGCCCTCTCCCGCAAACGGGAGAGGATATTGGCTCGCGAGGGTCCTGACCGGGAGAAGCTTAGGCAGCGTTTCCGGTGTTGCACGGGCTGGTCGCGCCCTTGCCGTCGGCGCCCCAGCGACGGAAGCCTTTCGAATCCACGTGGAAGCGGGTGCCGGTGTAGAAGCCGAGGCCGATGCCGTAATCCTGGCCGCGGAAATCGTGGATGCGGCAGATGCTGCGGATCATCGCCTCGCGGCTGACCGACTCGTTCGCCGGCACCAGATCGAGGGCGTAGAAGTGGCGATGGGCGCTCGCCTTGGCGCCGCCCGAACATTGGTTGAGCTCGGCGTTGCGGAATCCCGACACCGCCTCGACCGGGCCGATCACCGGCTCGACATGGCTCTTCACGAAGCCCAGCGTCTCGGCGATGTGGACCCACTCCCCCGTCGGCGCGACCTCGAAGCGCGGGCCCGAACATTCGCGCCACTTGCTGGCCGTGCGAACGAGCTGCCAGGTCGGCACGACCTCGTCGACGCCTGCTGCGGAGAGGTAGGACTTGAAGGAGAGGACCTCGGCGCGAGCGCCGGGATCGCGGGCCAGCCAGGCGAGGTAATCCGCTTTGTCCTGCCCCTCGGGGAGGGACGCGGCAAGCGCAGGGGTGGCGACGAGCGCGGCGAGAGCCAGCGCAATCCAGCGGATTAATTGTTGCATATCAAAGATATAGTGCAAATTCCCCGGTCCGCAAGAGCCCCGCGGCTCGTTGCGCAGCCGTCTCTAGCCCAGCTCAGCCCACTGCACTACCGGACGGCCTACCAGCCGTGCACAGGACGGGACGAGCGGCGGGAACCCGCCTGGAAGGGCGGCGGCGTGCGGGCTGCCGCTCGCGCTCGTCTCAGCAATTCTTCTTGCAGCTGCCGTGGCCATGGCCGCCACCATTGCTGGTCGTACCGCCGGTGCTCGTCGTCGTACCGCCGGTGCTCGTGGTGGTCCCGCCCGTGCTGGTCGTCGTGCCGCCGTTGCTGTTGCCGCCACCATTGCTGTTGCCGCCGCCATTGCTGTTGCCGCCGCCATTGCTGGTCGTGCCGCCGGTGCTGGTGGTCGTGCCGCCGGTGCTCGTGGTGGTCCCGCCGGTGCTCGTCGTCGTGCCGCCGTTGCTGGTCGTGCCTCCGGTGCTCGTCGTCGTTCCCCCGGTGCTGGTGGTGCCGCCGTCGCTGCTCGTGCCGCCGTTGCTGGTGCCGCCCGTGCTGCTCGAGGTCGTGCCGCCGGCCGCCGCGGCCTCCTGGATGTAGACCCGGCGCGTCTCGGTGATGGTGACGCCGGGCGTGTCGAACAGGATGAA
>DASWMM010000295.1:0-9020 GCA_036399755.1 Allosphingosinicella sp. | reverse complement strand
GTCGTCTGCGCATCCCGGTGATCGCATCGCCGATGTTCATCGTGTCGAACCCGAACCTCGTCATTGCCCAGTGCAAGGCGGGGATCGTCGGCTCCTTCCCGGCGCTCAACGCCCGGCCGCAGGCGATGCTGGACGAATGGCTGCACCGCATCACCGAGGAGCTCGCCGCCTGGAACCGCGACAATCCCGACGCACCCGCCGCCCCGTTCGCGGTCAACCAGATCGTGCACCGCTCCAACGACCGGCTGCAGCAGGACATGGCGACCTGCGCAAAGTGGAAGGTGCCGATCGTCATCACCTCGCTCGGCGCGGTCCCCGAAGTGAATGATGGCGTGCACTCGTGGGACGGCATCGTCCTCCACGACATCATCAACGACCGCTTCGCCCGAAGCGCGATCCGCAAGGGCGCCGACGGCGTCATCGCGGTCGCGGCCGGCGCGGGCGGCCATGCCGGCACGCTTTCCCCCTTCGCGCTGGTGCAGGAGATCCGGGAATGGTTCGACGGGCCGCTGCTTCTCTCCGGCGCAATCGCCCACGGCCGCTCGATCCTCGCCGCCCAGGCCGCGGGCGCCGATCTGGCCTATATCGGCTCGCCCTTCATCGCGACCACCGAAGCCAATGCCGCCGCCGACTACAAGCAGGGCATCGTCGACGGCCGCGCCTCCGACATCGTCTATTCCAACCTCTTCACCGGCGTTCACGGCAACTATTTGAAAGCCTCGATCGCCGCCTCCGGGCTTGATCCGGACAATCTCCCCGAAGGCGATTTGAAGACGATGAATTTCGGCGGCGGCAGCGCCAAAGCGTGGCGCGACATCTGGGGCTCGGGCCAGGGCATCGGCGCGGTGGACAAGGTGCAGGGCGCCGATGAGATGGTGGCGGCGCTGCGAGCGCAGTATGAGGCGGCGAAGCAAGAGTTGAGGGCGAAGGCTTTCTAATCCTCCCCTGCTTTTGCAGGGGAGGGGGACCATGCGACGCATGGTGGAGGGGCGGCGACGGTGAAACCGGCGCCGTCGGCGCCGGCCCCTCCACCACCCTTCGGGTGGTCCCCCTCCCCCGGAAATCCGGGGGAGGATTTAGGAAGCGATCCCTTCCAATTTCTCCCGCCATGCCTCCGGCAACTCCACCGGCCGCCGGCTCTCGCGCGCGACATAGACGTGGACAAAAAACGCCTCCGCCGCAGCCTCCGCCGCACCTAACGCAAACACCCCCAACCGATAGCGCACGCTGGAACGCCCAAGCTGCTCCACCGCCAGCCCAACCTCCACCGGCTCCGGATACGCCAAAGGCCGGGCGTACCGGCACCCGGTCTCCACCACCAAACCGATCGGGTCGCCCGCTGCAACATCCAGCAGCCCCGCCTCGATCAGCCAGGCATTCACCGCCGTGTCGAACCACTGATAGTAAACCGTGTTGTTGACGTGCCCGTAGGCGTCGTTGTCCGACCAGCGCGTGCCGATCTCGCGCCACACCGTGTACGTCTCGCGCCCGCTCAGCGGCGCGCGGCTCACAGCGCCGCCTCGTACAGCCGCCGCGCATCCGCCTGCGTGATCGCGCAAGGGTTGTTCACCAGCAATCGCTCCTGCTTCATCGCTTCCGCCGCAAGCAGATCGAGATGCGCCTCCGTCACCCCCACCTCGCGAAGCCGCATCGGCACGCCCGCGCGCCGGCAGATCGAATCCATCGCCGCGACGAAGCCCTGCGCCTGCGCCTGGCTCCCCTCGCGCTCCAGCGCCGGGTCGAGCAACGCGCCAAGCTCGGCATACAGCCCGCGCGCAGCCTCCATATTGTGCCCCAGCACCGGCCCGAGCATCAGCGCGTTCGACACCCCATGCGGCACATGGAAATGCCCGCCGAGGGGATAAGCCAGCGCATGCACCCCCGCCACCGGCGCGTTGGCAAAAGCGACGCCGGCGAGATGCGCGCCAAGCAGTATCGCGCCGCGCGCGTCGAGATCGTCCGGCACCTCGCACACCCGGTCGATATTGCCCACGAGCAGCCGAAGCGACTCGCGCGCAAGCATGTCCGACATCGGGTTCTTGAGCCGCGCCGAGGTATAGGCTTCGATCGCATGCACCATCGCGTCGATGCCGGTCGCCGCCGTGACGCCGCGCGGAAGGCCGACGGTAAGCTGCGGGTCGAGCACCGCCCAGTCCGCGACCAGCGCGGCGCTCGACACGCCCTTCTTCTCGCTTGTCCCCACCGTGATGATGCTCACCGGAGTTGCCTCCGAACCGGTGCCCGCGGTTGTCGGCACCAGCGCCAGCGGCAGGCGCGTGCCCGTGGCGTTCCCCACGCCCCACAGCGTGTCCAAATCGTCGCCAGAGCCCAGCAGGTAAGCGGCAAGCTTGGCCACGTCCATTGGACTGCCGCCGCCAAAGCCGACCACGCTCGCACACCCCTCCCCCGCCGCCACCGCGGCCATCAAGGTTTCGCGCGAGGGATCCGCCTCCACCGCGTCGAACACCCGCGCCTCGATCCCCGCAGCGGCCAGTGCAGCGAGCGGCGCATCGGCAAGCCCGAGCGCGCGGATCTGCGCATCGGTGACGAACAGGCACGGCCCGGACGGGAGGTGCTCGGCGAGCCGCTCAGGCGCGCCCGGGCCGGAGATCAGGCGCGGGCCGTAGAAGAAGGTGTAGGGGTTCATTGGCAGGCTGTAGCGCGAAGGAAGCCGCCTCGGAAACCATCAAGATGTGAGCGCCGGGCTCCAGTTCCTCCCCATCGCCGGATGGGGAGGGGAACCACCCGCAGGGTGGTGGACGGGTAAATGGCGCGGCCTCTGCAGCTACCCCTCCACCATGCTCCGCATGGTTCCACTCCCCATCCTGACGGACGGGGAGGAACTAGAAGGATCGCTCCAGCCTGCTCAGCAAGCTGCGCGCCGGGCTCGGATGCGCCTCCACCTCCGGGCCAACCTCATCCAACCTCCGGCAGCGGGCGAACAAGTCCCGGCTCGACGTCACCAGCGCCCGCGCCGCCTCCGGAAGCTTCGCCAACACCGCCTCGTCGCTCTCCGGCTCATCGCCCAGCCGCCGCGATGGCCGGCGCGCCTGCGCCACACTCAGCTCCCCCGCTTCCACCGCGCGCTGGGTGAGCAGCCAGGCAATAATGTGCATCAGCCGGGTCGTCACCTTCAGCGACTCGCACGAAAAGCCGACCCGCGTCATGGGGTCGAGGCCGTCGCGCTCCTCCCGCCCGAAGCGGTCGAAATAAGCGCGCGCCTCGTCGGCGAGCACCATCGCCTCGGTGTAGAGTGCCCCAACCAGCCGTTGGGTAAGCTTCGCCTCGTCCTGCGCCATAAAGCGGGAGTGCCACAGCCGGGCTTCCGGAGGAACGCACAAACAAGGTGAATCGCACGCGAAGCCGCAAAGGCGCCGCGCTTAGGCGATGATGTCGGGAATGAGCTGGTCTTCCAGCATCGCGATTTCGTCGCGCAGCCGGAGCTTGCGCTTCTTCAGCCGCGCGACCTGGAGCTGGTCCGTCGCCGTCGACGCCAGCAGGGCGTCGATTGCCGCGTCGAGGTCGCGATGCTCGGTCCTGAGCCGCACCAGCCGCGCCGCGGCGCCGGCTTCGTCCACCGTCATTGCCTGTCCACCTTGACGCGCGATCCTCTACCCGACGGCTTTCAAAGGGCGCGAAACCGGCCCGTCCAACGGACCGTCGCATAATATGCGAAAGCGGTCGAGCGCCAGGAGACACGGGCGGGATTTAGGTTCATCTTGCCCTCGCCACGCAGCAAAGGAGACTGGGATGCAACAGGCGCATATCTCGGCATTGGAGACCAAGCACGCCGACATCGAAGCGCGCATCGTCCGTGAAGAGCAGCGCCCCTGGCCCGACTCGACCACCGTCGCCCGCCTTAAAAAGGAAAAATTGAGGGTCAAGGAAGCGATCGCCGGATTGCACTGACGCAGAGGGGGGCGGCCTGACGGGCCGCCCTTTTCGTTTGGGCGGAGGACGCACTGAGGCGTCTACGCGGGCCTGCAGATTCGTTCGTCTCGAGCCAGGGCTCACCTGAACGAAGTCGAATGGACCGAAGGGAGCGCCGGGTCCGTCGTACCTTGCTTGTGCCAACCCCATCCTCGTTCGTCCCGAGCGAAGTCGAGGGGCCCATCACGGGCATGCGTGCAGGGTTGATGCCGCCACGGCGGCCGTTCGAACACCTCGCGAGAAGCACGAGACCGGAGAGGGAAGGATCGGACGCATTGCCGCGCCCCTCGACTTCGCTCGGGACGAACGAAGTCAGGTTAGGCCCGTCACTGACGAGTCCTGGGCACGCTAACGCCCGCCACCCACCCCAAAACCAAAACCGGCCCCAAGTACCGCTTGGGGCCGATCTGGTTAATCGTCGCGGGAGATGCGCTCGTTGCGCTCGTGCCGTTCCTGAGCTTCCACCGTCATGGTCGCGATCGGGCGGGCTTCCAGGCGGGCGATTGCGATCGGTTCGCCGGTTACTTCGCAATAGCCGTAGTCGCCGGTCTCGATGCGGCGAAGCGCCGAGTCGATCTTGGAGATGAGCTTGCGCTGCCGGTCGCGGGTGCGAAGCTCGATCCCCCAATCGGTTTCGCTGGACGCCCGGTCGGTTGCGTCGGCCTCGCGAAGCGGGCCGCTCTTGAGCTGCGATATGGTCCCTTCGGACTCGCGGCGGATCTCGTCTTTCCAGCTCATCAGCTTGTGCCTGAAATAGGCGAGCTGCGATTGATTCATGAAGTCTTCGTTCGCGCTTGGGCGGTACATGTCCGCGTCTGCGTTTCCGGGAAAGCCTTGGTCGTAAAACCCACTCAGTGCGGTCGCCATAAACCCCTCCACCTCTCACGCGTGCCGCACATGCGGCCTCGCAATCCTCGAAGGTGCCGCTCCCTTGAACCGGGAGCCCCGTTGAACCGGGAATCGTCGGCACCTGCCCCATCCGCGCCTATACGCGCGGCGAAGGGGGTAAACAAGTCACTCAAAGCCCACGTAAAAATGTTTTCCCCAGCTTTCTTTGCGGGGTGTGGAACAAAGCCGAAGCGCGGTTCCTGTCAGGTTGGACTCGGCCCCGCGAATCGGAACGGCAAGCCGCGGCGTTAATCATAGTGCTCCGCCAGACCTCGCGACTTTCTGTTCACCAGCGCACCCCCTTTGTCTCCTATTGGGACGGAACATCGCGAAGGGGGCGTGAAGCGGGCAAATCCGGACAACAACATGGTTAACGCACTTGCGCTTAAACCAATCCTTTGCATCTGTCGGACATAGCCCGGTGGGCATGCGGATGCTTGGCAACGATTATTCGCGGTTCACCTAAGCCTACAAAAGAGGGTGCGTGATATGTCGGTAAAGATGGCCTTGGCGAAATTGTGCGCTTGCACCTGTGGCGGCGCCGTTCTCGGTGGCGGCGCGGTTCAGGTCGTGAACAACCCGCCGGAGCGGCCGGCGATCATCAAGAGCGCCAAGGCGAAGACGCTGAAGGCGCGTCCGCAGGCCCGGGTGATGTCCAAGGTCCGCGCCAAGCGCGTCAAGCGGATCGCCCGCACCTCGTGCGTGGTGAAGCAGCCGGGCACGACCACCACCACCCGCACGATCACCTACCCCGGCGCCAACATGCCGCTCCCCCCCTTGCCGCCCACTGAGGCCTTTGTCGGCGGCGGCGGTGGCGGCGGCCCGGTTCTGGTCGGCGGCGGCGGGGGCGGCTTCGGCGGCGGCGGCGGCTTCTTCTCCGGCGGCTTCTTCGGGGGCGGCGGCGGCGGCAACGCCATCTTCACCGCTTCCACCTCCACCTCCACCGGCGGCGTGTCCACCACCAGCGGCGGCAGCTCGACCTCCAGCTCGACCTCGTCGGGTGGCAGCTCGACCTCCTCGTCCACCGGCGGCGCGAGCATCTCAACGTCGAGCGGCAATGTGAACGTGTCGACCTCCACGGGCGGCGTTTCCAGCTCCAGCGGTAACGTCTCGACCTCGACTGGCGGCGTCTCCAGCTCAACCGGCGGCGTGTCCAGTTCCAGCGGCAACGTCTCCACGTCGAGCTCGACCTCCAGCTCCACCTCGAGCGGCGTGAACATCGACAACTCGAACACCAACAACAACAGCAACAATCAGAGCCAGAACCAAAACCAAAACCAGAACCAGACCAGCAACAACACAAACAACAACACCAACAACAACAGCAACTGGAACCAGAACAACAACAACAACTGGAACCAGAACAACAATAACAACACAAACACGAACAACAACAATAACAACAACAGCACGACCACCAGCACCAGCAGCGGCACCAACACGTCGACCGGCAACACCCCGCCGACCTCGACCGGCGGCACTCCGGTGCCCGCCCCGCCGATGATCCTGCTGTTCGGCGCCGCCGCCGCCGCCCTGGTCGCCCGCCGCCGCCTGGCGCGCGACAAGGCCTGAGCCGCAGCGCCCCTTCGGCCACGAAAAAGGCCGCGCCGGTTCATCCCCGGCGCGGCCTTTTCTTTTACCGGTTCAAGCGGCTCAGTCGGCCGCCATCAGAATCTTCTCGATTTCCAAAACCGGGTGGCCGGTGAGGTCCTTGGCGATCTCGCCGGCAAGGCGCTTTTCCACTTCCTTGTGGTAATGCTTGCGAAGCTCGCCAAGCGTGCGCGGCGGGGCGACGATGATGAGCTGCTCGAACTCGTTCTTGAGCGCCCGCTTCTTGAGGATCTCCGCCGTCTCGTGCGCGAAGCGGTCTTCCTCGAGCTGGTGGAAGTCCGTCTCCTCATAGGCGCTCCGGCCAGCGCCGCCCGAGGCATCGAACGTCCGCCCGGCCTTGTCGGTGCTCATCTCCTGGTCGGACAGATCCGCCTGGACCCGTTTGCCCTCGACCTCGAGCTTGAGGAATTCGGCGTCGCCCTCGTTGCGGAAGAAGAGCATCTTCTTGCCGTCGGCGACCACCACGAACGTATTGTGCGGAACCTGCATCGCATTCTCCTTGTGTACTCCCCCCGTGAACGCGCCCGCCGCGCCGATGGTTTCGCCGGGGCTTCCGCGCCCCGCCGGGCTTGCCTCACGCCTTGGCGCGCCGCATAGCTTGGCTCGATGCGCATCCTCCTCACCAACGACGACGGGGTGAACGCCCGCGGCCTCAAGCTCCTCGAAACGATCGCGCGCCGCCTGTCCGACGACATCTGGGTGTGCGCGCCGGCCGAGGAGCAATCGGGCGCTGGCCACAGCCTCACCCTCACCCGCCCGCTGCGCCTGCGCCGCCTGGGAGAGCAGCGCTTTTGCGTGTCCGGCACGCCCACTGACAGTGTGATGATGGCCATCCACCACGTCATGAAGGACGGCCCGCCCGATCTCATCCTGTCCGGAATCAACCGCGGCGCCAATCTCGGCGAGGACGCCACTTACTCCGGCACCGTTTCCGCCGCCATGGAAGGCGCCCTCGCCGGTATTCCCGCAATCGCTTTGAGCCAGGTCTACGCCCGCGCTGGGATGGGCGACGAAGTCCCCTTCGCCGCCGCCGAAGCCTGGGCCGAGCGCGCCCTCGCCCCACTCCTGTCCGCGCCGATCGCACGCGGCACCCTGGTTAACATCAACTTCCCGGCTTTGGCGCCCGACGAGATCAAGGGCATCCGCGTCGTCCGCCAGGGCTTTCGCGATTACGGCCGTCTCCAGATCGAAGAGCGCCGCGATCCGCGCGGCTACGATTATTACTGGTTCGCGCTCGGCGCTACCGCCTCCACCCCCGGCCACCTCACGGACCTCGAAGCCGTCGCCGACGGTTACGTCTCGGTGACGCCCCTCCACCTCGACATGACCCACGAGCCTTCGCTCGCCACCCTTGCCGAGCGCTACGCCTGATGCCGAGACGGTGGCGCGGGCCCGACGACGTCACCCTCCGGCGCAAGAGCCCGCTGCCGATCTGGGCGCAGCTCGGCTGGCGCGCCTCCCTTGTGGTCGGCCTGCTGATCCTCACCCTAGCCGTTCACTGGCTGGAGCGCGACGGGCTCAAGGATACGCACGACGGCGCCATCAGCTTCTCCGACGTGCTGTATTTCACGATGATCAGCATCACCACGACGGGCTACGGCGACATCGTGCCGATCTCCACCGAAGCGCGGATGTTCGACGCGCTGGTGGTGACGCCGATCCGCATCTTCTTCGTGCTCATCTTCATCGGCACCGCCTACACCTTCGTGTTCAGGCGCACTTGGGACAAATGGCGAATGAAACGGCTTCAAAAGACCCTGGGCGGCCACATCGTCGTCGCCGGCTTCGGCACCAGCGGTTCGGAAACGGTGGACGAGCTGATCGCCCGCGGCACCCCGGCGGAGGACATCGTCGTCGTCGACGCAAGCGAAGCGGCGTTGGAGCGTGCCGAGTCGCTTGGCTGCGCGATCGTTCAGGCCGACGCCACCCGCGACAAGACGCTGCAGGCGGTGCGAATCGCCGACGCGCGGGCGATGATCGTCACCGCCGGCCGCGACGACACCTCCATCCTGATCACGCTGACCGCCCGGCACCTCGCCCCCCAACTGGCGATCAGCGTCGCGGTCAGAAACGAGGATAACGAGCTTCTGGCCCGCCAGGCCGGCGCCACCACCGTGATCAATCCGGTCAGCTTCGCCGGCCTGCTCCTCGCCGGCTCCACCCAGGGCCTTCACATCTCCGATTACCTTGCCGACCTCGCATCAAGCAGCGGCCAGGTCCGTCTCGCCGAGCGCACCGTCACCGACGAGGAATGCGGCCAGCCCCTCTCCGCCCTCGCCAAGGGCCTCGGCGTCCGCATCTACCGGGGCGGCATTCCCTTCGGCTTCTGGTCCCCCGAAGCCCAGTCGCTGGTGCCCGGCGACTGTATCGTCGAGATCCTCCCCACCGACGGCGAGGCGGGTGCGGAGTAAGCAAACCGGACAAGGCCCTCTCCATCCCCTCGCCGTCTCTCGACTTCGCTCGAGACGAACGGAATTAGAGACGTTGCCCGTAGCCGGTCTTGGGAGACTGGCCCCCCGGCCCACCTAGACAAATGGATGTGGGGCCGATGCACGTAGCCGGTCTTGGGAGACTGGCCCCCCGACGCACCT
>DASWMM010000294.1:0-3890 GCA_036399755.1 Allosphingosinicella sp. | reverse complement strand
GCGCCGATCCCGGCACCTGGCCCGGCCTCGCCTTGTTCGCCGAGGCGCGCCCGTTCGCCGCCCGCCACGCCTCCATCCTGCTCGCTTTCGAAGCCGCCGCCGAAGCCGCCGCCCACGCCGCCCAAGCGGACGCCGCCTGATGGAACAGGAAACCACCCACGCCGCGGCCCTTTTGCTGCGCGACGGCGTCATCATCCTCGGCGCGGCGATGGTCTTCGTGATGACCTTCCGCCGCTTCGGCCTCGGCGCGGTGCTCGGCTATCTTGTGGCAGGCGCGCTGATCGGCCCGGACGGGCTTGGCCTCGTCGGCGCGCCGGAGGAGATGCTGCACATCGCCGATTTCGGCATCGTGCTCCTCCTCTTCCTGGTCGGTCTTGAACTCCACCCGAGTCGGCTGTGGCGGCTCAAGCAGGACATATTCGGCCTCGGCCTCCTTCAGGTCACGATCGCCGGCCTCGCGATCAGCGGGCTTCTCTACGCGTGCACCGATTTCAGCATGGGCGCCTCGCTCGCCATCGGCCTGCCGCTGGCGCTCTCCTCCACCGCCCAGGTGCTGCCGAGCCTGCGCGCGTCGGGCGACATCAACACGGGCGGCGGCGAGCGCGCCTTTTCCGTCCTCCTCTTCCAGGACCTGTCGATCGTTCCGCTGATCACGATCATCGCCGCCCTCTCGCGAGTCCCCGCAAGCCCAGACACCCCGACAGGTCTCGAACTCGGCCTCTACACCGTCGGCGCGATCGCCGGCCTGGTCGCCGCCGGTCACTTCCTGATCAACCCGCTGTTCCGCCTCGTCGGCCGGATCGCCGAGAAGGAGCTGTTCATCGTCGCCGGCCTGTTCATCGTCCTGGCCAGCGCCGCTGTGATGGAATTCCTCAATTTATCGACCGCCCTGGGGGCCTTCATCGCCGGCGTGATGCTGGCCGATTCGCCTTACCGGCACGAGCTTGAAGCCGATATCGATCCGTTCCGCTCGCTGCTGCTCGGCATGTTCTTTGTCGCAATCGGCATGTCGCTCGATCTCGACGTCATTGCCGACAACCCGCTGTTCGTGATCGGCATGGCGGCGGCTTTGATCACCGTGAAAGCGGGGGTGCTGTTCGGCCTTGCGCGGCTGTTCGGCATCGCCAATCGCCCCGCGCTCAAGCTTGGCCTTTTGCTCAGCCAGGGCGGCGAGTTCGCCTTTGTGTTGTTCGGCGGCGCCGAATCGGCGGGCCTGATCGAGCCCAGCGCGGCCAGCCTGTTCACCGCCGTCGTCACCCTCTCCATGGCGGCCACGCCGTTCCTGATGAAGCTTAACGGCTGGCTTGACCGGCGCGGCGCGATCAAGGCGGGCCGCGATCTCGACGGGCCGGAGCATAGCGACGACACCCGCACCATCGTCATCGGCTACGGCCGCTTCGGCCAGACCGTCGCGCAGATGCTGATGGCCAAGGGCATCGGCGTCACCCTGATCGATTCCAAGCCGAGCCAGATCGAGCTTGCCGGCACCTTCGGCTCAAAGGTCTATTATGGCGACGGCACCCGCCTCGACCTTCTCCGCATCGCCGGGGCAGGGGAGGCCAAGGCCCTGTTGTTCTGCATCGACGGCAACGATCTCACCGCCCGCAAGCTCGAGCCGGTGCTGGAAGCCTTTCCCCAGGCGGCGGTGTTCGTCCGCGCCTTCGACCGGGTTCACCTGATGGAGCTTGCCCCGCTCGATATCAAATGCGCCATCCGCGAAGTCTTCGAATCCGCCACCCTGATGGGCCGCGAAGCGCTCACGCTGTTCCTCGGCGACGAGGAGGAAGCGCGCCGGGTAGAGCAGGAATATCGCGACCGCGACCGCGAACGTCTCGACAGCCAGACCGAGTCCGGCGATCTCCACGCGCTCAAGGAGAACATGTTCACGCCTGAAAACGGCATCGACGACGCTCAGCCGGAGGCACGCGACAGGAACGTCTCCACTTCCGCCAGCTCCACCGACTGATCCACGAACGCGTCGCCGACTCCCCGGGCAAGGATGAAGGGCACCCGCCCGCCGCTCTTCTTCTTGTCCTGCGCCATGTGCGCAACGAGCGCCGCAGGTGTCCCAATCTCCGGCCGAACCGGCAGCCCCACCGAAGCGAGGTGCGCCGCCACCCGCTCGGCGTCCGCCACCGAACACAGCCCCCGCTCGGCCGAGAAGTGAAACGCCAGAACCATCCCAAGCGCCACGCCCTCACCATGCAGCAGCCGGTCTGAAAACCCGGCCTCCGCCTCAAAGGCATGGCCGAAGGTATGACCAAGGTTGAGCAATGCCCGCCGCCCGCTCAGCTCGCGTTCGTCCTCCCCGACAATACCGGCCTTGGCGCGCACCGAAGTTTCGATGGCATGGACCCGCGCCTCGACATCTCCGGCCAGCAGCGCCGCCGCATTTTCCTCGCACCAAGTGAAGAAAGCGGGGTCACCGATCAGCCCGTATTTTACCACCTCGGCATAGCCTGCCCTGAGTTGCCGAGGGTCGAGCGTCTCCAGCGTCGAAGGGTCGATCAGCACCGCCGCCGGCTGGTGAAACGCGCCGACCATGTTCTTGCCCGCGCCCGCGTTGATCGCGGTCTTGCCGCCGACCGAGCTATCGACCTGGGCGAGCAAGGTCGTCGGCACCTGCACATAAGGGCAGCCGCGCTTCAGGATCGACGCTGCAAAGCCGGTCAGGTCACCGATCATCCCGCCGCCAAAGGCGATCAGGTGATCGGAGCGCTCTACCTCCAGCGCCAGCAAACGGTCGATCAACCGCTCCAGCTCACCCCAGCTCTTGCTCCGCTCCCCCGCCGGCACGGATACCACCTCAAGCGCAAAACCGCTCGCCCGCAGCCGCGCACCCTGCGCTGCCCACACCTGCTCGTCGGCAACCACCACCAGCCGCCCGCCGCGTGCGAATGGCGCAAGCGCCTCCCCAGCCCGGTCGAGCAGCCCGTTCTCGATCAATATCGGATAGCTGCGCTCACCAAGCGCCACATCGATCCGCTTCAACCTGATGCCTTTCTTTCCGCTAGCGCCGCCACGATCAAATCCACCGCCCGCTCATGCGGCACCGCCTCGCTCCGGATGTGGATATGCGCTTCGGCATAAAAGGGCCGGCGCTTGTCGGCGAGCCCTTCCAGCACCTCGGCGGGGTCCTTGCCGCGAAGCAGCGGCCGATTGTCGCGCCGGGCCACCCGCTCGGCCAAGGTCGGAACATCCGCGTCCAGCCACACCGCCACGCATTTTTCCAGGAACAGCGAGCGCGTCGCCGGGTCCATGAATGCCCCGCCGCCGGTGGCGATCACCTTAAGAGGTCCGTCGAGCAAGCGAGCGATCACCCGCCGCTCGCCATCGCGGAAGCTCGCCTCGCCGAACGAATCGAAGATTTCAGAGACCGAGCGATCCGCCGCTTTCTCGATCTCCTCATCGCTGTCCACGAAGGGCAGCGAGAGCCGCTTGGCCAGCCGCCGCCCGACAGTTGATTTGCCCGCTCCCATCAGCCCGACGAGCACGATGCAGCGATCGGGGATGGGAAGCGCGTCGGCCATGCGGCGGGGGCTATACATAAGGGCGGGTCGTGGGGCAAAAGGCCCGCCATGCGTAGCAAATCCTCATTCGCTCCGGCGCGCCGCCGCAAGTCGCCGCTTCCGATGATCCTCCTCACCCTCCTTGTCCTGCTGATCGGGTTCCTGATCTACGCCTCCACGGTGAGCACCGAGGTGCCGACCCAGCGCATGGAGCAGGATGTGACCAATGCAGCGCTGGCGGGGTAGAATCCTGCTTCTGGCGGGGGCGGCTGGCCTGGCCTTCGCATTGCCCGCTGCAAGCCAGCGCGACGGCGCCGCCGAATCGGAGCTTCCGCCCGGCTTCGGCGATCCCGCCACGCCCGCGCCCGAACCCAAGCAGGA
>DASWMM010000293.1:0-5864 GCA_036399755.1 Allosphingosinicella sp. | reverse complement strand
CGACACCCTCCCGCCCCCGCTCGAATGGCTGGGCGTCTAGACTCTGTCCGGGAGCCTTGACTCTCCGCCCGGCGCGTTCATCCTCGCCGCACCTATCGCAAGGGGAGTTCGCCCATGTCCCTATCCAGGCTCGTCGCGCTCGCCGCCTTCGCCGGCCTCCTCGCTTTCCCGGCCGCCGCGCAGCACCGCCCCAACGAAGCGCGCGACATGATGCGTTCGTTCGGCGGCGGCGGCCTGTCCGGCAAGGAGCTCGACGAAGCCATCGCCAACGCCGCCGCGCATCCGCTCGGCAGCGCGTCCAATCCGGTCCGCGAAAACATGCCCGAAGGCCAGATCGCGTATCTCGGCCGCCTGCGCTGCGCAGACGGTACCCCGCCCGCCTTCACGCGCCGCGGCAGCATGGGCGTCGGCATCTTCGGCAATATCGTCGATGCCTATTCCGTCACCTGCCCCGGCAAACCCGCGCAGGACATCCACATCGACATGTACCATGACGGCCCGGAAACCCGCCCCGTCCCCGGCTTCACAATCGCGGCCGAGCGGGGCGCGCCCGTCGCCTGACTGGAAACGTCAGCCGGGCGAAGCGAAACGCCTAAGGCTGCGCCTCGACGATAAGGTCGAGCTGGTCCGGCCGGATCTCGAGGTCCCTGAGTTCGGCATGGTCGCTCTCGTTTCGTTTCATCCGTCGCACCGTGCGGAACCCCGCTTCGGTGAGCAAGGCGGTCAGCTCCTCTTCGTCATACAGGAACGTGTGGCCCCAGTTGCGCATCAGCTCGTTGAAGAAGCGGCACGGGTTGCGCTCCGTCCAGAGCGGCGGCACCTCGCCGCTCAGATAGGCTTGCGAAAACAGCCTCAGGTCCGGCGTCGAGATGCGCATCACCCCGTCCTTTGCCATGGACGCATGGGCATTGCGCAGCAGCTTCAGCGCAACCTCGCGCGGGATATGCTCGATGAAGTGCTGGCTGTAGACATATTTAACATGGGCCGGCATCGGCAGCGGCCGGGTGAGGTCCCAGATCAGGTTGCGGCGGCCGACCAGGTCGAGATTGGCCCAGCCATCGAGCTGGTAGCCGCCCGCTCCAAGGTGAAGCTTGTCGTACTTGCGCAATTGCAAGCGCGTGAGCGGGCGGCGCAGCCGGTTGATCAGCCCGAACGCCGCCGATCGCAGCGTTCGGGCCAGCCTTAACGAAGAAGCCATTCGGTCACCTGTAATCGCTCAAGAAGTTGAGCACGCTCGACCACAGGCGATCCGAATTGACAACCCCTTGCGGTCTTACGCGTCGATCGGGCCGAACGGCTTCCACGTCCCGGGCGTGCCGGATGCAACGCACACCCAGCCGATCTTGCCGCCCGCGCTCGGGTTCATGTTCCACACGATCTCGCCCCGGGCATGGGCACCGCTCGTCGGCACCGCCGGCGCCATGGAATGGATCCGCATGTCGTCCGAACCCTGGTTGGGATCACGGAACGCCATCTTCGCCACGGTGAAGACATAGCGCTGCTTCTCGCTGGTTCCGTAGTACCGGTTCGTGTTCTTGCCGGAAACGGAATAAACGTCCGCGCCGCCGCCGCCTTCAAAGGAAGAGGCATAAACGTAGTTTCCGAATTCATCCCGGTGATAGGACATGAAGACGTCGTCGAGCCGGTCGTAGTGGGCGAGCACCGAATGCGCGGTGCCGGTCCTCGCGCCCAGCGTCACGTGGCTGTACTCGCCGAACTTCGCCGTATGCGCCGGAAGGCTCCAGTTCCGGAACGTGCCGATGCCGGCGCGGTTGCGCAGCGTTTCCCCCGACGCGAACAGGTGGTTGTTGCCTTCCACCGGGATAACGGCGCCGCCGATCAGCACCGTGCCGGTGTTGGCGGTGTTCACGTTCACGCTCTCCGTATAGATGCCGAAGATCTGGGATTGATTGCTCGCACCCTCCACGATCATCCCCGCGCCCGATTGGTAGGTGGTGGTGGCGCTCCACTGCGGCCAATAGCTATTGGCCGCGGACGTGGAGTCGCCCGCCACCAGCGCCCAGACGTTCGGGTTCGTGCCCGGCGTGGTTCCAACGTCCGTGGGCTTTACCAGCTTGTAGACGTGGCCCGCATGGAAAACGCGGCCCCTGCCGATGCCGGCCGGGAGCACCTCTCCCGAACCGTCGATCTGCGGGTTCAGATAGGTGTTGCCCAAGGACGACTGGTCGAGAATGCCGATCCCGAACGTGTCCTTGATGCGGACGTTGATCGCCGTGCCCGCATTCGCATCCAGGCCCTTTACGAGAAAGGCGGCGATGCCCTTGTTGGCGCGGTAGTCGCAATTCTCCACCCGCCACTCGTTCGGGCTGCCGTAATCGGCCCCGCCTGCGCCGCCGCTTCCGATGATCGCGGTGCCGGCGCCGGCGAAGCTGTCGAACACGCAGTTCCGCAGAGTCGCCTTGGCCCGCATCCAGCAGCCATGCTTGCTGGTGTCGGTTCCGCCGCCGCCGAGGAAGTAGATGTTCTCGATCACGCTGCCGGTCGCCGCGCCGCCCTGGGAGCCCCACGTGATAGTGCCGCCATTCCCCGAATTGTGCAGGTTGATGACGATGCCGGTGGTGTCCGCCGGAAAGCGGAACATCGTCCCGGTGGTGGCGTCCGATTCAGCGCCGGCGCCGATCAGGTGAACCATGGAATAAGGCTCGAGGCTGCCGCCGAAATAATAGCCTGCCGCGGCGAAGTGGAGCGGCGGCACCACCACCCGCGCCGTGCTTTCGAAGCTGTAGCGGGCGAAGCGCGCATAAGCGTTGAAGGCGTCCAGATTGTCCGTCCGCCCGCTTGCAACGGTTCCGGGCAGGTTGCCGTCCGAATTGGTGAGAACGAGATCACCCTTGCCGCCGAACATCTCGATGGTCAGCCGCTGCTGCGGGTCGAGCCGGAAAACACGCTGGTTGAACGACAGGAAGGCGGTCCGCGGGTTCGCGTCCACATAAGTGGAGGTCAACGCCGAATCGTAGATATACTCCGCGGCGCCGGAGCCAACGGCGCCGTAGCCGGATGTGCGCACCCGATCGACCGTTGTGGGAATATCGAACGAATTCCCGGCCGTGAACAGGCCGACGGCGTCGGGTTGGGGGAACGTGGTGGTCATGATCTTACCTTTCGATATCGCACGCCGGACAGTCCGGCTTGCGAACGAAACAAGAACAGGCGAATTCCTACATCGCAAACGCGATTCCGGAAATCGCCGCAAAAGGTGTCTTAACCTGCTGATTTGAAAGGTAGATTATTTGCTTTTCGCGTAGGACTTTCAGCCCTCAGCGCCGCGAATCGCCTTCGCTTCCACCGCATGCACGCGCGCCCTGGGCTGCATCGGCGTGGTCACCAGGCTGACCTCGATCAGATCGAGATCCGTCAGCTCGCGCGGCGCCTCACCCGACGCCGTCCGCACCCGGTATCCAAAGCTCAGCCCCCCCACCGAGCCTTCCTTCAGCAACGCCGCCGCCTCCTGCCCGGCACGGCCGCCCGAAAGCCGCGCAATGACGCGCAGCCCGCGCTTGTCCTCGCGCAGATATTCGATCCGCCCGATCGGCCGCCCGGCATCGTGCTGCCACAGCAACGGCACTCCGCCCCCGCCCCGCTTCAACGAGCGCGCGAACGCCCCCGCCCGCACCACGTCCCCGCCCCGGTCCGGCCGGTCAAACACCGCCGCATACCCCGCAAACCTCATCCTGCTCCCTTTCCCTTTCGTTCTCTTGTTCCTCCTCGCGAAGCTTCGCTTCGGGGGGAGGGGAGCCATGCAAGGGTTCCCGCCAAAGTAGTACTTTGGCGGGTGCCCGTGAGGCATGGTGGAGGGGTACCCGGATGAAAGTACCACTTTCATCCGAGCCCTTAGATCTTCTCCCAGAAGCCGAGCTTGACGCTCATCCCCAGCACCAGCGCCGCAAGCAGGATCCGCACCCCCCAGGCCACCACCGCCGTCCACGCGCTTTTCTTCGCATCGCGCCACGCCTGCAGCAGCTCGCGAAGCTCATCCATGTCCCGCCGCGCCTTCTCGTCGCGAAGGCCAAGCGCCCCCAGCGCCTTGTCCGCCCCACAGGCCGAAGCCTCCTCGATCAGCGCCCGCAAGGTCGGCATATCCGCCCCCTTCGCCTCCGCCTGCGCCACCAACAGCGCCATCATCGATTGCGTACCCACCGTCATCGTCACCTCCACAAACAAATAGCCCTCTCCCATCTCGGGAGAGGGATAGCGTCGCCGAAGGCGGCGCAGGGAGAGGGCCTGGAATCACCCAACCAAGGGCGAGAACCCCAGCATCTCCCGCTTCTCCGCATCGCTCAAAAACCCCGCCCCGCTGACCTGCGCCCAAAGCCGCTCCCGGTCCTCGGCAAGCGCCGTCACCTGATCGACATCCACCTGCAGCTTCAGCCCCGGCCACCAGGCGCCGAGCGCCGCGCCAAGCCCGCTCAGCACCCGCTCCGCCATCGGCAGCACGGTCAGCCGCCAAAGCGCCCGGTTCGCTTCCCGGTAATTGGCGTAGGTCGAATCCCCCGGCAGCCCGAGGAGCATCGGCGGCACCCCGAACGCCAAAGCGATCTCCCGGGCCGCCGCCGCCTTGAGCCCAACAAAGTCCATGTCCGCCGGCGACAGGCTCATCGCCTGCCAGCTCAGACCTCCCTCCAGCAGCATCGGCCGCCCGGCATTGCCGGCCCCCGCAAACTGGCTTTCGAGCTCCTCCTGAAGCCGCGAAAACTGGTCGGCCGTCAAGGCCGAACCATCGCCGGGCGCATAGACCAAAGCCCCCGAAGGCCGCGCCGCATTGTCGAGCAGCGCCTTGTTCCACCGCGACGCCGCATTGTGGATCGCCACCGCCCCCGCCGCCGCGCCCAGGCAGCCCAGGCCATAATGGTCGTCCAGCGGATGCACGGATTTCAGATGCACCAGCCCCGGCTTGCCCAGCCCATCCCGCGCCGCCACCCGGCTCCGCGCGTCGCCGGCCTTGTACAGATACGCCGCCGGCCACCCGCCCGCATCCGCCTCCACCGACACCCGCTCGGGCCGCAACGCGAACAATTCCGCCGGCACCCCCTCCGCATCCAGCAGCAGCTGCAGGTAAGCGTTCCCATGCAACAACAAATGCGTGACCGCCGTCTCAAGAAGCGCCGGCGTCACCAATCCTCCCCGGAACGGGGAGGGGGACCAGCCGAAGGCTGGTGGAGGGGGCCCAGCCCCAGCCGCTCCGGACGCGTCTCCCACACCATCCCGAGTGGCATAAACCACAACCGAAGCCGCACTCTCCGCCACCAGCCTTACCGCCCGCTGCGCCACCGGATTGCCCAAATAAGCCTCCCGGACCTGCGCCTCATAAGACCGCGGCCACTCCCCCCCGGCCACGGCAGCGCCACCCTGCCCCCACCGAAACAAAAAAGGCCGGGCATCCCGCCCGGCCTTCCGCCCAAACCACCATTTCATGTTCTGTCTCCCGCTTTGACCTTGTTGTTCCCGGCGAGCGGCTACCGGCCCGCACCGCCGGTATCATTCAGCCGCGCACGTGGCGGATGCAGGCGCCTTCGTTTCGAAACGAGCGTTCCGATCACGGGAAAGTGAGGTGCAGCGCCGGGCGCCGCGACGAGCCCTGCGGCAGCGGCATGCCGCCGGAACGCTGCTCCGCGTGTCGTCCGTCGGGCAGGCTGAATTCAGCAGCGGGCGCGCTTTAGGCCGCTTCCAGCACCTTTACGCGCTCAGTCATTCGTTCCACGAAATGGTCCGGCTGTAGGCCGTGGGCTTCGATAACCAAATTGGCTTCCTTGACGATCCGGGCTTGCACCACCTCATCGCGACCAATCTGGTCCCGACCGTGGAGCCATGTTGCAACTTCACACCAGTCCCAAAGCGGGCTTTCC
>DASWMM010000292.1:0-2265 GCA_036399755.1 Allosphingosinicella sp. | reverse complement strand
TCCCTAGCCGAGCGCGCGCCGCCTTTCAAAGGCGCGACGAATCCACGCCGCCCTTGCCATCCGCGCCGCTCCGTCCCACTCGCGCCGGCAATGGCTTCCGACCGCCCGCACCAGAACCGCCTTCTCGGCATCGGCCTGCGCATCGCCGCCACCACCTGCTTCGGTTTCATGGCGGCAATGATCAAGCTCGGCTACGGGGCGGGCGTGTCGACGGTGGAGCTGGGCTTCTACCGCTTCGCCTTTGGCCTGCCGCCGCTGCTTGCCTGGATCGCGCTGAGCGGCAATCTCGGCGCGTGGCGGACGAAGCGGCCGACCGCGCACGTCTGGCGGGCGGTCGTCGGCCTTACCACCATGGTGCTGGCGTTCAGCTCTCTTGCCTATCTGCCGCTCGCCGAATCGACCACCATCGGCTTTGCAGCGCCTTTATTCGCCGTGGTGCTGTCCGCGCTTGTTTTGAAGGAGCAGGTCGGCCGCCACCGGTGGAGCGCGGTTGCGCTCGGCCTGGTGGGCGTGTTGCTGGTGATGCGCCCGCACGGTGCGGACTTGCCGCCGCTGGGCCTCGCGCTTGCGATCGCCGCTGCGTTCGGCGTGGGCGTGGTCACCATCACCATCCGCCAGATCGGCAGGACGGAACACCCGCAGACCACGGTTTTGTGGTTTACTCTGCTGTCGATGCTGGCCCTGGGCACCCTGATGCCGTTTCACGCGCAGGTGCATGACGGCAATTCCTGGACGATACTCGTCTGCCTCGGGCTGTTCGGCGGCTTCGGTCAGCTCTTCCTGACCGCATCGCTGCGCTTTGCGCCGGTGTCGGTCGTGGTGCCGTTCGATTACACCCAGCTCCTGTGGGCGGTGCTGCTCGGCTGGCTGCTGTTCGGCGATCATCCGCCGGCCACCACCTGGGGCGGCGCGGCGGTGATCATCCTGAGCGGCCTCTACACCCTTTACCGCGAGCACAAGCTCGGGCGGGACAAAGCGCGGGCCGCTCCCCCGCTTTAGCCGCGGCCGATCAGGCGCTTGGCCATGGCGTCCGCGACTTCCGCCGGATTGCGGCCGGTGGCTTCGCTCTCGGCCCAGATCTGCTCCAGGCGCACCGGGATCTGCTCGATACGCGCCTTCACCCCAGCCGCATCGGCGTTGCGCAGATACTCGCAGCTGACGTTGATGATCCCGCCGGCGTTGATCACATAATCGGGGGCGTAGAGGATGCCGCGCTGGTGGATGCGCTGGCCATCTTCCGGGGTGGCGAGCTGATTGTTGGCGCCGCCCGCAACCACTGGCACGCGCAAAGCGGCGATCGACTGCTCGGTGAGGATCGCACCCAGCGCATTGGGGCTGAGCACGTCCGCTTCAAGCGTCATGATCTCCTCGGGCGCTACAACCGCGCCGCCAACTTCCGCCGCAAGCTTCTCGGCGCGCGCGGTATCAAGGTCGGTGAGGCTGATGCGCGCGCCCTCGGCGGCCGCCTGACGGGCGACGCCGCCCGCAACGCTGCCCGCGCCCTGCAAGGCGATGTGGAGGCCGTTGAGGCTGTCCCTGCCGAGCGCTCGGCGCACCGCCGCCTTGATGCCGAGGAACACGCCGTAGCTGGTGTGCGGGCCCGGATCGCCGCCGACTTCGCCCTCGCCTGCCGGGAGCCCGGCGATGAACCGGGTGTGCCCGGCGACCTGGACGAGATCGGCGACAGTGATGCCGACGTCCTCCGCGGTGACATAGGCCTCGCCCAGCCGCTCGACGGCGCGGCCGTAGGCGGCGAGCATCTCGGGGGTCTTGGTGCGGTTTTCATCGGCAAGGATCACCGCCTTGCCGCCGCCCATGGGCAGGCCGGCCATGGCGTTCTTGAAGCTCATTCCGCGCGACAGCCGCAAGGCATCGCGCAACGCGTCGGCGCTTTCGGCATAGTGCCAGAAGCGGACGCCACCGGCGCCGGGGCCGAGGTGGGTGGAATGGACGCAGATAATTGCCCGGAGGCCGGTTTCGGCATCCGTGACGAAGTGGACGATCTCGTGATCGTCGAAATCGGGATAATCCCAAGGGGAATGCATGGTGTACGGCCCTGATCTGAAGGGGGCGCGTGGGGCGACCGACGGGACTTGAACCCGCGACCCCCGGTACCACAAACCGGTGCTCTAACCAACTGAGCTACGATCGCCACGCTGAGTGCGCCGGGCTAATAGGAGCGGCCGCCCGCCAGCGTCAAGGAAGAACGCGGCGCGGAGGAGAACTTCCCGCTCAGGCGGTCCAGCTCACCAGGCCGAGCCGCTC
>DASWMM010000291.1:0-9239 GCA_036399755.1 Allosphingosinicella sp. | reverse complement strand
TGTCGTTGCCGGCATTGGTGTTGACCGTCTGGCTTGCCGCGCTTCCAACCGCGCGCAGGGTGAAGCGGTCGTCGCCCGCGCCGCTTTCGAAGCGCTCGAGGATCTCGACGCCGCGCAGATAGCGCTGGCTGTCGCCGCTGCCGATGGTGACTCCTGCCGCGACTGCGCTGTCCCACACCACCGCCTGATTGCCGAGAAGATCGCTCCAGTTGATCCGCGCGCGGTCGATGCCGCTGCCCGCGTCCGCCTTCAGGGCGCCGATGAAGTTCCAGCGGCTGCCCGCGCCGTCCATGGCGATCGTGTCGTTGCCCGCGCCGGTGCTCACCGTGTCGCCAGCGCCGCGCGCTTCGATGAAATCGTTGCCCGATCCCGTCGTGATCGACACCGAGTCCACGTCGTGAATCCGCAGGATTTCGTTGGCGAAAAGATTGTTGACCGCGTTCAGGTAGATGCTGGCTTCGCTTCGGTCGACCGGACCGCCGGCGAACAGAATGAGGGTTTGGGTGAAACCGCTATAATCGAGCACCAGCCGGTCGAAGCCGGTGCCGAGATAGCCCTCGGTCTTGGGAGAATCGGCAAGGCTGGTGCCGCCGCGCAACTCGACAAGGTCGTTGCCGTCGTTGCCGAAGACCTGATCGCCTTGCTCGCCGCGCAAAATGTCGTTGCCCGCGCCGCCGCTCAGGCTGTCCCGGCCGGCGCCGCCCTCGATCGTGTCGTCGCCGTCATTGCCCCACATCGCGTCCGCGCCGTCGCCGCCGAACAGGATGTCGTTGCCGCCATTGCCCTCGATCTGGTCATTGCCGCCGAGCCCATGGAGCGTGTCGTTGCCGGCGCCCGCATAGAGGCGGTTGGCGGACGCGTTGCCGGTCAGCACCTGGCCCGCGTCGGACGTGCCGATCAGGCGCTCGACCTCGGCGCCGAGCGTGTAGCTGGCGAGCGGGGTGAAGACGAGGTCGTGATCGCCTTCGCCGGCCAGTTCCTCGACCACGTCGTCCGCCTGGTCGACATAATACAGGTCGGTGCCCGCGCCGCCGCGCATGACGTCGCGGCCGGTGCCGCCGTCCAGCGTGTCGTCATTGGCGCCGCCGATCAGGAGATCGTCGCCGCCGAGGCCGTAGAGCTCGTCGAAGCCGCCATTGCCGCGGATTTCGTCCGCCGCGGCGGTGCCGTCGATGCGCTCGCTTTCGGCGGTGCCGAACAGCGCGTTGTTAAACAGGAAGTCGGCCATCGCGAGAACGCCGTCGGCGCGCAGGGTCAACGTGCCCTGTGCCGAGCGTGCTTCCACGATCGTGTAGGCAACGCCGAGCTCGCTCGCCTGCGTGAGCGCCACCGTGACGCGGCCAAGCGCCAGCAAGTCGATCTTGTCGAGGCCGGCTTCAAATCCGGTGATCCAGTCGCGCGAGGCAGCCGTGCTGTCGGAAAAGGCGAGGTAGACGAACCGATCCGCGCCAGCGCCGCCGTCCAGGCTGTCTGCATCCGCCCCGCCCGTGAGCACGTCCGCGCCGCCCGCCCCGGTCAGCACGTCCACGCCGTTGCCGCCGAGCAGGGTGTCGGCCGCCGCGCCGCCCTTAAGGGTGTCTGCGCCGTCCAGGCCCTCCAGCCGATTGCCGACGCTGCTTGCCTCGATGACGTTGGCAAGGCCGTTGCCGATGCCGCTTCCGGCACCGGTCAGCATCAAATTCTCGAACGCGAAACCCAAAGTCCAGGCGACCGACGAGACGACACTATCCGTACCGGCGCCGTCATTCTCAAACGCCGAGTCGCCTTCGTTATCGACGATGTAGCGATCGTCGCCGAGGCCGCCGTCCAGTGTGTCGGCACTGCCGCCGCCGTCGAGAATGTTGGCGCCCGCATTGCCGATGATGCGGTTGGACTGGGCGTTGCCGGTGCCGTTGATCGGCGCCGATCCGGTCAGCCAAAGATATTCGATGCCGTCCGTAAGCGTGAAGCTCACCGACGCATAAACCTGGTCGAACGCGCCGCCGCTATCCACCACCTGGTCGCCGGCGTTGTCGACATAATAGATGTCGTCGGCGGCGCCGCCGTCCATGTAGTCGGCGCCCGCGCCGCCATTGAGGACGTTGTTGCCGCTATTGCCGATCAGGCGGTTGGCGAGGCCGTTGCCGGTGCCATTGTAGCCGAACGGCAGCAGGACGAGGTTCTCGACATTGTCCGGCAGGACGAGGTCGATGGTCGCTTCGATCGTGTCGGTGCCGCCGCCAGGGGCCTCCACCGTCATGTCGCCGGCATCATCGACCAGATAGACATCGTCGCCGGCGCCGCCGGTCATCCGGTCCTGCCCGGTGCCGCCCTCGAGCCGATCCTGGCCATCGCCGCCGAGCAGCACGTCATTGCCGCCCAGCCCCTGGAGGAGGTCGTCCCCGCCTTCGCCATTCAGCTCGTCGGCACCCTCCGTGCCGACCAGAATGTCGTTGCCCGCGCTTCCGGTCGGGGCGTCCGCCACCACATCGGCGCGCGTCACGATCCCGTCGACGCGCAGCACCAAGGTGCTCGCCGAGGCGGCGGCGCTGACGACCGTGTAGACCAGGCCGGTGGCGGAATCCGTCGCCTGACCGAAGCTGAGGGTGATGCCAGCGAGCGCGACCAGGTCGATCTTGTCGGACCCGGCCTGGAAATCGGTGATCCGGTCGGTCGCGCCCGACGTCGAATCGGAGAACGACGCGTAGACGAACGTGTCCGCCCCGCCACCGCCGCTCAGCCGGTCGGCGCCGCCTTTGCCTTCGATGCGGTTGGCGAACGCATTGCCCTCGATCACATTGTCGAGCGCGTTGCCGGTGCCGCTCACGGCCGATCCGGCAAGCGTCAGCCGCTCGACATAATCGCCCAGCGTGTAGCTGATCGACGCGATCACCGTGTCCGGCAGGTCATTGGGGTCGTTCACTTCCTCGACCGCGTCGCCGGCCTCGTTGACATAATAGGTATCGCCGCCCGCGCCGCCGATCATCCGGTCGCCGCCCGCGCCGCCGTCGATGACGTTGTTGCCGACGCCCCCGGTAATCATGTTGCGCAGCGCATTGCCGACGATACCGGCGTCGAACATGATGTTCGCATTCTCGACATTGGCGGCCATCGTGTAGCTCGCGCCGCCCAAAAGCCAGACCGTCACCGAATCGGTGCCCTGGTCCGCGGCCTCGATCACCTGGTCGCCGATGTCGCGCACGTCGTACACGTCGTCGCCGAAGGCGCCGCGCATTTCGTCGTTCCCGGCGCCGCCGTCCAGGCGATTGGCGCCGCCGTTGCCCACCAGCAGATTGGCATCGCCGTTGCCCGTGCCGTTGATCGCCGCCATGCCGGTCAGCGTCAGGTTCTCCACGCCGAAGCCGAGCGCGAAGCTGACGCTGCTCAGCACCGTGTCGAGGCCGGCGCCGGAGCCCTCGCTGACGGTGTCGCCAAGATCGTCCACGATGTAGGTATCGTCGCCCATCCCTCCCGCCATGGCGTCGGCGCCGCCCCTGCCGTCGAGAAAGTTGGCGCCGTCATTGCCGAGCAGCGAATTGGCTGCACCGTTGCCGTGGCCGGCCAGCGCCGCCGTGCCCTGCAGAACCAGCATCTCGACGCCGTCGGGCAGGATGTAGCCGACCCACGCCTCGACGATGTCCGGCCCCCCTGCAACGTCGTTGACGTCTTCGACGATGATATCGCCGCTGCTGTCCACGATGTAATAATCGCCGCCGGCGCCGCCCATCAACCGATCCACGCCCGCGCCGCCGTCGATCCGGTTCGCCGCGGCATTGCCGAAGATTGCGTTGGCGAGCGCATTGCCGGTGCCCGCATAGGTGCTGCCCGCCAGGGTGAGGTTCTCCACGTTCGCACCGAGCGTGTAGTTGAAGCTTGCGATCACCCGGTCGCTGCCGCCGCCCTCCGCCTCGATCACCTGGTCGCCGGCGTTGTCGACGATGTAGGTGTCGTTGCCGCCTTTGCCTTCCAGCACGTCGTCGCCGCCGCCGCCGTCCAGCACGTTTTCGTAGTCGTTGCCGGTCAGGTAGTTGAAATATTGATTGCCGGTGGCGTTGATCCTGTTGCCCCCGGTGAGCGTCAGCCGCTCCAGCCCTTCGCGAAGCACGTAGCTGACCGAGCTCAGCACCGTGTCGTTGCCGCCCGCATCGACGATCGAGTCGCCGATATTGTCGACAAGGTAGGTGTCGTCCCAAAAACCGCTTTGCAGCGTGTCCGCTCCGCCGCCGCCGTCGAGCCGGTTGGCGAACGCGGCGTTGCCGACGATCACGTTGTTGCCCGCATTGCCGGTCAGCGACTGCGGACCGGTGCCGGTGCCGGTCATCAGCTCGATACTGTCGTTCAGCGTGTAGGTGGCGAGGCTGACATAAACCCTGTCCATGTCCTCTTCGAACGTCACCTCCAAGGCGACGTCGCCGATCTGGTCGATATAATACGTGTCGCTGCCCGCCCCGCCGATCATCATGTCGGCGCCGGTGCGGCCGTCCAGCGTGTCGTTGCCGACGTTGCCGCGCAGCGTGTTGGCGGCCTGGTTGCCGAGCAGCACGTCGTCGCCGCTGCCGCCCTCGACGTTCTCGATCAGCGAGCGGGTGTCGCCTTGGTACAGCCAGGCATTGGCGATGTTGCCGATCGCGCTGCGGCCGTCGCCGAGGTCGGCGCGCTGCTGGGCGGCCGTCATTGTCCAGGCGCCGGGCTCCAGATCGACCTTTACCGCGGTAAAATACCGGTAGAAGCTGTAGGTATCGATCCCGCCGCCGTCCCAGACGGTCATGAAGATCTTGTTGGCACCCGGATCCAGCGTCAGCGTGCCGTTGACGAAGAACTCGCCGCCTTCCGGGAACCAGGTGTAGGTCGTATCGCCGCCGTTGAAGGTGAAGTCGGCGCCGTACATGAACTGCAGCGCCGCGATGTCGAGCAGCATGTAGGTCTGCGGGTAGCCGAAATCCTCGTTGTGGAACGGCGCCTCGATTCCCATTCCCTCATAGGAACGGTAGGTCATCACCGTGTAGTTCATGTTGTCGTATTTTGCCGAAACCGTGCCGTAGACTTCCCCATCGTGCGGATGGTTCAGGCCAACGGCGTGGCCGATCTCATGCAGGAACGTGTAATATGCATAATCGCCGGCAATCGGGTTGTTGTAATCGTTGTAGCGGTAGCTGAACCAAACGTCGCCCGCGACATCGCCGGCAACATATTGGCCGTTTGCAGAGCTCACCGCATACGGCGTGTAGGCCTGGGCGCTCTCGATTTCGTTGGTTGTGCCGAAGCGGATGTCCGCGCGCCCGTCGGCATCGGCCTCCGCCGGCGCCCGGGAGAAGCTCAGCCCCGCCACCAGTCCCTCGATCTGTCGCAAGGCGGCGATCGCGACGGTCTGCTGCCGGCTGTTGAGGCCGATCGCGCTTCTCGGCTCGTTGTCGGTACCGTTGAACGCGGTGTAGCCGGTCCATTGCGAGACACTTACCGGGAAGCCGAAGAACAGGTTGGAGCCGCGATCCCACTGAAAATCCATCAGCAGACCGTCGACGTCGACATTGCCCGACCGCACGGTGGGTCTCACGTAAGCCACTTGAAACCCCCTCGCGCGCAAAGCGCATCCCGCCTGCCGGCAAACACTCCGGCACCGCTCCCCCCGATAGGCAAAAAGCGTTTTTTACACAAGCGTTTACCGGGAAGACCGCAGCCTAGACGTAGAAGTCGCTTTTCTCCGGCAGGAAGCCGGCCGGGGCGACCAGATAGAGGGTGAAATCAGCGACGGAATCGCCGTTCGTATCGGCTTCCACCACCCAGGCCGTGCCATATTGCGGATGCTGGCTGACCCGAAGCTCGCCGGCATGGCCGGTAAACGCGCCCGCGCCCAGCCAGGTGAACTTGGTGTCGCCGTTCGCCCCATTGCCGTCGGCATCGATGGGGGTCAGGTTGATCTTGTCCCCCTTCGCGAAGTCCATGATCACATCGGCGCCGGCGCCCTTGGACTCGGCGGTGCTTCCATATTCGAACACATCGGCGCCCGCGCCGCCGCGCAGCGTGTCGGCGCCCAGGCCGCCCCAGATCGTGTCCGCCTTGGCGCCGCCGGTGATCGTGTCGCCGCCCCGCCCGCCGCGCACGTTGAAGCTGCCGTCCGCTTCCGCCGCACCGTTGAAGGTGAAAGCTTCGCCCGCGGCAAGCGACTGCGCCACCACCATCATCTTCTGCCCGGCAGCGACATTGCCGTCGTGCATCGTCAGGCTGTACCCGTTCGGCGCCGCCGCATTGCCGGAGCTGTAGACGGCAAGCTTTTCGATCGAAACGAAATCGTCCGCATCGAAGGTGAGCGCGTAATTGCCGAGCAGACCCACCGTGTCGAACCCTGCCCCACCGTCGGCCTTGTCGGCGCTGGTGAAGGCCGCGCCCCAGTAGAGGAAATCGTCGCCGCCGCCGCCTGAAACGAGGTCGTTGCCGCCGCCGTCGAGCACGACGAGATCGCCCCCCGCACCCATTGCAACCACGTTGTTGAGCGCATTGCCGTACATGCCCTGGCCGGTCGCGGAGGTGCCGGTGAAATTCTCGACGTTCGCGGTCAGAATGTACATCTGCGCCACATCGGACCGGGAGCCGAGCGCCGTGCGCACCTCGTCGGTGCCTTCGCCGGCAAGTTCGGTCACCGTGTCGGCGCCTTCGACCACATAGATGTCGTCGCCGGTGCCGCCCTCCAGGACGTCGTTGCCGGCGCCGCCGGTCAGCGTGTCGTTGCCGGCCAGGCCGCGCAACGTGTCCGCGCCGTCCTTGCCGAAGATCGCATTGCCAAGCTCGTTGCCCTGCAGAATCTGCCCGGAATCGGACAAGCCGCGCAGGGTCTCGACATTGGCGGTCAGCGTGTAATTGCCGCGGGTGCGTACCTCGTCCGCGCCCTGGTCGGCGGCTTCCACCACCTGATCGACGTCGTCGACCCAGTAGAGATCGTTGCCCAAGCCGCCGGCCAGCGTGTCGGTGCCTCCGCGATTGCCGCTGCCGAAGTCGGCCGCATCGCTGCCGATGAGGCTGTCGTTGCCGCTGCCGCCGGTCACGATATTGTCCAGGCTGTTCCCCACCAGGCTTTGTCCGGTTGCGGCGGTGCCGGTCAAATTCTCGAAATTCGCGCGAAGGTAGTAGTTGGCGAGGCTTGTCCGGACCTCGTCCGTTCCCGCCGACGCCGCTTCCAGCACCTCGTCCCCTTGATCGTCGACGATGTAGATGTCGTCCCCATCGCCGCCGCTCATCGAATCCGCGCCCGCCTGGCCGTCGAGCCGGTCGTTGCCGCCGCCGCCGTCCAATATGTCGGCTCCGGCCCCCGCAAAGAAACTGTCCCCGCTGGATCCGCCGTAAAGACGATCGTTGCCGCTTGCCGTGTGGATATAGGATCCACTGGTGCCCGTGTGGATCTCGAAGGTTTCGATCGAGGTGTATCCCACACTATTATTGAACTGGTCGTTATAAGCGCCGTTGAAGCCGCCGGCGGCGTTGGCGACGGGTTCTCCGGTCGTGAAGATGGTGGAATACCCCTCGGACCACTGAACCACCAGCGTGTCGTTGCCGGTGCCGCCATGAACCACGCTGATGCCCCACACGATCGCGGTGTCGTCGCCCGCGCCGAGTTCCATCGGCTCGATCCCGGTGGAACGGCCGGCGAACAGATCGTCGAAGCTGGAACCGACGATCGAATCAAAGAACTCGAAGTTCGAATAGCTGCCGAACGCGCCGCTGCTCGTGGCTTGCCGCAGATCGATCTTCACGCCAGCGGTTGAACCGCTGAAATTCCCCTGGAGGACGTCGACACCAGCCCCGCCGTCGGCCGTATCGACGCCAAGGCCGGCGACGAACCAATCGTCGCCCGCGCCGCCCTCCATCCGGTCGTCGCCTTCGCCGCCGTTCAGCAGATCATTGCCCGAACCGGCGCGAAGCACGTCGTTTCCGCCAAGCCCGCTTAACTTGTCGTTGGTTCCAGTGCCCGTGATGGTGTTGCCGAGCGCGTTGCCCTTCAACGTTTGCGCCGCGCCCGTTCCCTCGAGGTTCTCTATATCCGCTTCAAGGGTGTAGACGGAGCGGCTCGTGCGGACGAGGTCCGTTCCGCCGCCTTCCTCCTCGACGGCAAGGTCGCCGGCGTTGTCAACCACGTAGATGTCGTCGCCGGCGCCGCCGATCATCCTGTCGGCACCTTCGCCGCCGTCGAGCAGGTCATTGCCCTCGCCGCCGTTCAGCAGGTCGTTGCCCGCCCCGCCGAACAGGGTGTCGTTGCCGTCGCCCCCGATCAGCTGGTCGTCGCCGCCGCTTCCGGTAAGTTGGTCGTCTCCGCCCGCCCCGTCCAGCACGTCGGCGCCGCTGCCGCCGAAAATCCGCTGGTCGGCTGCCCCGCCGGTGCGGACCACGGGACCGGTTGGAGCGGTGCCGTAGGCCACGAAGAGGGAGCCCGATACATAGCCGTTGATGTGCGAAAAACGGGCGCCGACGATCGCTTCGGCAAAACCGTCGCCATTGACGTCCGCCAAGGCAACGGACCTGCCCACATCCTCCTCGTAGGAACCGGTAAATCTGACGCCCGCGCTGTCCGGCAGTGCAAGCGTTGAAACGGTGTCGGTTCCGGTTTTTCCGAAAATCACGGACACGGAGGCGTTGTCGCCGTGGCCGACGATGACATCGTCGTAGCCGTCCCCGTTATAGTCTCTCCCGCCCGACACGTTGCTTGACCCGGCGTTCGGGGAAGGGCCCAGGATCGTGAAGCCGGAGCCCAGAGGAGGTGCGCCTGCGTTCATGTTCGAATAGCCGCCGGCCCTTCCGAACAGTACGTGGACATCGCTCTTGTTCCACTCGTTGAAGATGAGGTCGCCGATGCCGTCGCCGTTGACGTCGCCGGCGCCTGATATCGTATCTCCGTTGTCGCTGTAGCCGGTTCCGGTGATCGCAAAACCCAAACCGGGGGCCAGCATCGCCACATCGATGTCGGCCAAGCCCGCAGCGGCGCTTCCATAGATGACGTAGGACGTGTAGCCGCCGAGGGCGAAGTCCGCGATCCCGTCGGCATTGATGTCGCCGACACCCGAGACGCCCATGCCCATGAACGTCTTGGCGGGCGCGCCGCTGATCACGAACCCCTCGGACGGGGACAGGTCTGCCAGGTTCGGCACTCCGATCCCGCCTAGCTTGCCGAACAAAACGTAGACCTTGCCGGAATGGGTGTTCGGAGCGTTGGCGTCGCTTGCACCGATTGCGAAATCCTCGATGCCGTCGTTGTTGATGTCGCCGATGCCCGA
>DASWMM010000290.1:0-13437 GCA_036399755.1 Allosphingosinicella sp. | reverse complement strand
AGCCCTGCCGGGGATCGTCGCCGTAGAGCAGGCCGTCCACCTCCTCGAGATAGGAAAGAATGCCTTCGGGAAGCTGGTTGTCGGCCACTCCGGTCTTCGTGGCCGCCTCGCGGGCACGGGCGATCCGGTTCTCGGTCAGCGGATGGGTGCGCGCCCATTCCGGGATCGCCTTGGCCTGATCGGTGGAGCGGGTCGCCGCCATATACTGCTCGTTGCGGCCAAGCGCGCCGAGCATGTCGGCCGCTTCATAGGGGTCGTAGCCGGCCGCTTTCAGCGTTGCGAGGCCGAGATCGTCGGCTTCATATTCCTGCTTGCGGCTGTAGCGCAGGCCGAAATAGGCCGCCGCCTCGCCGGCCAGGCCCGCCAGCCGCTCCGACCTGGTGACCAGCGAAACCGCGGCGACGCCGATGTTGCGCCACAAGGAGCGGCGCTGCTGTTCTTCCGAATGGTTGCCGACGATGTGACCCAATTCGTGGGCGAGCACGGAGGCGAGCTCGGCTTCGGAGTTGACCAGGCCCATCAGCCCGCGCGTGACGTAGATGAAGCAGCCCGGCACCGCGAACGCGTTGACCACGTCCGAATTGATCAGGGTGAAGGTGCATTGCCCCTCCAGCCCGGCGGACACGGCGACGCGTTCGCCAAGCGCCGCGAGGTAGCGCGCCTCCGGCGCCTGGTAGGCGCCGCCGAACTCGGCGAGCAGCTTGGGATGTTGCTCGGCGCCGACCCGGCGTTCGTTTTCGGTGACCGGCGGGCCATCGCCGCCGCCGCAGCTTGAGAGCGTCAGCGCGAGTGCGGCGGCCGAAAGGAGAAGGCGCTTCATGGCGGTGCTTATGCCAGAACCGGCGCGGCGAAGCGAAGCCGCCAGAAGCTGGTAATCTCGCCCTCCACGCCGAAATCATTGTCGCTGACCAGGATCAGCTCGGTGGGCGAGAGGATGGCGACACCCTCCAGATCACGCGCGACTTCGAGGAAGTCGTCGCTGGTGAACAGCAGTTCCTTGGCAAGCGCGGGGAGGGGAGCGCCGGCGCCGCTCAGTTCCTCGATCGTCGGCCGGGTCGCGAGGTCGAGATGCTCGGGACCGAGTGCCAGGCTCTCATCGAGGGTGACGCGGTAGAGCTTGGTGGTCTGGGAGCCGCGCTCGAGGACCAGCAGGGCGCCGTCGCAAAGGCAGGCGATCTCGCTCACCTTCACGTCCTTGCGCTCGAACCCGCCCGCTTCGCGGTCGCGGCGAAAGCTTTCGGGCGGGTCGAGCCGGTAAAGGAACTGCGCTTGCACCGAACCCGTGTCCGCATCGAGGTGCCACAAGCGGACATGCATCGCCTTCTCGTGCGTTTCCTCATCCGGGTTGGCCAGAGGACTCTGAAATGCGAGGAACAGCGCAGACCCGTCGGGCGAAAGCGCAAGCGCCTCGAAGCCACGGTTGATCTGCCGCCGGCCGGCGATGGCGGGGAGGCACGGCTCCGGCGCCGGTTGCGCGTCCAACTCCGTCCCGTGCGGAACCAGCCGGCGCAGGATGCGGCCCTGCTTATCCACCCGCACCAGCGAAGGCCCGAATTCGTCACCGATCCAGAAACCGCCATCGGGCAGCGGCGCGATGCCCTCCGTGTCCAGCCCGCCGGGATCAGGTGGGATCGGATTGCCCTGCAGGTCGAACACGGGCTCTGAATGCACGTTGGTGCCACCGGGGATCGGCAGGCCGGACACTGGCGTGCCGTCCGGCTGGGTCAGGCGGATCACCCGGAGCAGCTCGACCCGGTCTTCGTGCACCTGAAGCTCGGCGATCTCCGGCCCGAGATCGAGGCGCGGCATGATCTTGGCGCCCGACACATCTACAAGCGGCGCCAGGTGTTCGGCGCCGTAGAGCTTGCGGGCGTCCTTCACCTTGAGGTTCGGCCCGCGGTCGCCGACCGCCCAGATTCGGCCGGGTGGATCACCCGCTCGCCGCGCCAGGCCGGAGCCGAAGCTGGCGCGCAGGATCAGTGGTGCCTTGGGCAGTTCGATCCGGCCGAGCGGCGGATCGGTCCAGGCGAGTCTTTGGACGGTGACGGAGGGCGTGGGCATGGAAGCGCGAACTCAGCCGCAAGCCGGTGGGTTCCGCGTCAGGTCCCCGGTTCCCCGTCGCCGCCGCCGGTCGGCGCTTCGTAGCGTTCGGCGAAATAGGGGGAGCGGACGATGAAATCGGCAGTGGCGCGGTTGGTTGCCATGGCGACGTTGTAGAGCGTCGAGAGGCGGGTGAGGGCGCGCACGTCGGATTCGTGCGGGTGGGGCGACAAGGCGTCGGTGAAGAAAATCAGGATGTCGATGCCGCCGTCGGCGATGCGGGCGCCGATCTGCTGGTCGCCGCCAAGCGGGCCGGACTTCATCGGCGTGATATCGAGGGTGGGGCAGGCCTCCTTGATGCGCTTGCCCGTCGTGCCCGTGGACCAGTAGACGTGCGGCGCGAGGGCCTCGGCATTGGCCTTCACCCAGTGGATCAGGTCGTCCTTCTTTGCGTCGTGCGCGACCAGCGCGATGCGTTTGCGTGCTTCCATGCGGCTGCCAACGCGCGAGCCGCCGGAGCGCCCCCGAGCTGCAACATTTTCGCTGCTTTGGACGCGCCGCTGTTGTAGCTTCGGTTGCAGGTGAAGTCGGGGGGCTCAAGCGGATGGCGGGGGAGGGCGAGGACGGTCGCGCGGCCGGCGATCTTTGGGAACGGCTCGGCCGCGCCCGCGAGGTGCCGCCGCTCGGCCGAAGATCGCTGCTGGTGCTTCGGCCGCTTTGGTGGCTGGTTTTCCTGCTCGCCCTCGCCGGGCCGATCGGCGGCACTTGGGACCGCTTCGCCAACCCGGCGCCCAATTCGCTGCTCATGCTCGGCAGCCGCGCCGGGGTCGTGCTGGACAAGAACGATCTTTCCCGCATCCGCTTTCCCGTGGGGCCGGAGACCAGCGCCGCCGGGGTGAAGGAAGGCGACGACATTCGGGCGATCGACGGCATCGCGGTGTCTGAGGTGGTACCGCTTGCCGGGCTGGAGGGCGAGGCCGCGAACCCCCTGGATCAGGCCGCCTTCGCCGGCATCCTCTACGGCACCGAGGATGCGCCGACCGAACTCACGCTACGCGGTGCCGACGGCAAGGTCCGGACGGTGCGGGTGACGGCAAGCGAACGGCACATCGAAGCGGGCGCACGGGCGCTGCACGTGCCGTCCTGGATGCTTGCGGTGGTCGATCTCCTCCACCTCCTCACCTATCCATTCCTGCTCGCCGCCGCCTGGATGCTCTACCGCCGATGCCCGCACGATGCGGTGAGCACGCTTCTCTCCTTCGCCATCCTTCTCACGGTGGCCGGCGAGCAGCCTTCCGCATCGTTCCTGACCCTGACCGCCGGGGTGCCGCAGCCTGTGCAGACCGCGATCTTCGATTTCGGCAACGTGCTGCTTCTTGCCGGCGTGCTGCTCTTCCCGCGCGGAAGGCTTGGGCCATGGCCCGTGGTTGCGGCCCTGCTCGCCTTGCCGCTTCTGTTCTTCCTCTCCGGCGACCTCTACCGCGCCGTGTTCATCCTGTTCACTGCGCTCAGCGTCGCACTCTTGGTTCGGCGGATGAAGAACATGGCGCCGGGGCCGGGGCGCCAGCAGATCAAATGGGCGTTGTTCGGCTTCGCCGGCTACGCCCTGTTCCTCGGCGCCTCGCTGATCTCGGACATGCTCAAGGGCTCGGTCGGCGCCTTTCCGCAGCAATTGTTCGCCGAAACTTTTGCCGGCCTGTCGCTGGGCCTCGCCTTTCTCTCGCTGCAGCTCGGCCTGCTGGTCGCCTTGCTCCGCTTCCGGCTTTACGACGCGGAATCGGTGATCAGCCGTTCGGCGACGTTCGGCCTGATCATGCTCGCAATGGGCGTCGCCTTTGCCGCGGCGGCTGAAGCGATCGAGGAAGCGGTGAAAGCCGCCGCCGGCACCGACGCCGGCCCTGCCGCCGCCGTTCTCGCCGCGGCCGTCGCAACCCTGTTCGCAAGCCCCGCGCACGAGCGGATCGGACGCTGGACCGAGCGCCTGTTCCACGAAAACCTTACCAGGCTACGCGGCGAGTTGCCCGAGAACGTGCGCGACCTGCGCGAAGTCGCCTCGCTGGACGAGCTGCTCGCCGACGTGCTGGCGCGGGTGAAGGCGGGGGTCCGCACCGTGCGCGCTGCCATTGTCGTCGGCGGCGAGGTGCGTCAGGTGGCCGGCGCGAGCCTGGAGGAAGCGAATGTCTGGCTCGCCAGCTTCGATGCCGCTGCGCCTGCCTGCGACCCGGACGATCCGCTCTTTCCGGTACGCGTACCGTTGTGCACCGCGCCGAATCAGACGTGCCTCGGCTGGCTGCTGGTCGGCCCTCGGCCGGACGGCACGCAGATTAGCGGGGATGAACGCGAGGCGCTGGCCGAGGTCGCCGATCCGATCGCCCGCGCCGTCCACATCGTGATCAAGCGCGAGCGTCAGGAGGGCGAAATCGCCGCCGTGCTCACCGAGCAGATGCGGCGGATCGAAGCGCTCGAGGCGCGGCTAGGCGGAGCAGCGGAGGCCTCCGGCTAAAAGGCTCAGTCCGCCTGCGGAACCGTTTCCAGCAAGGCATCGAGCTGGTTCTGGCAGCCCTGTGCGATCAACGCCCCGGCGAGACCTGCTTCGTCCTGCGGTGCCTGGCCGACGCTGGCAAAGACGAGCCGGCTCGTGTCCACGCTGCCGCTCACCCTCACCTCGTACGCCGCGCCGCTCGTCACCGGCAGGTCCTTCGGCCAGTCGAGCACATCCTGGCCCGCAGCCCAGTCCACGGTCCGCTCCGCGCCGCCGGTTGAAGCGAGGGTTACGCGCATCGCCTCGTTTGCATCGCCGCGCCAGAGCTGCACCCTGGCGGTGTCGGCGACGCAGACCTTGCCGCTCTGCGTCACATCCAGGTGCCAGATGCTCGGCACCGGCGGCATCTCGCCGGCCCGCATGGCGCTGAACCGGCCCCGGCGGGAGGCACTGGCCATTGCCACCTTTGCCGGCCCGGCCGAGACCTGGAAAGTGCCGGGGCCGCGCAGGGTGCGCGTCGCCTTGCCGCCGAGCACGGTCACCACATCGCCCGGCCGCAGGGTGACCTGCGCGTTGTCGGCGAAGCTCTGCCCCGGCCGGATGCTCTTCGCCGATGGGCCGGAGGAGCGCACCACCAGCACATTGGCGGCGGCCGGAACCGACAGCAGAGCGGCGGCGGCGATTGCGATGATGGTCTTCTTCACGGGCTACGCTCCTTGTTCAGCGGGCGTTGGCGACATTGTAGCGGCCGACCTCGTCGGCGGTCAGGCAGCGGCGGGTCGAGCGGTCGTCGCCCTGCTCGGCAAGCGCCTTCTGGCGGTACATGACTTCGGTGAGCAGCTTGCGCGACACGCCCATGCGGATCAGGAAATCATTGTCCTCGCTGGCAAGCAGGGCGCTGTCCTGCTCCACCGTGCCGAGCAGGCCGATTGCCCCGTCGCCGGCGGAGGCGAGCTTGACCTTGACCGCCTCCTTGTCCGCCGCATGGGTGAACATGTGGACAATGAACTGGCCGCCTTCGTCGACGTAGCGGACCACTCCGCCCATGAACATGAAGTTGCATGCGGAGAAGCAGGCCCAGCCGGCGGGAAGGCGGGTCGGGATCATCGCCTCGCGGATGATCCGGCCCGCTTCGTTGCCCGCCCGGGCGTTGCCGCCCGGCGAGCGCAGCCAGATTTCGTGGACGTCCGGATCGGCGGCGAGGGCGTCCTTCAATCGCTGGGGAACGGCCTCGTCGATCATGCCCTCGGCGCGCAGGATCTTGCGGCCGTTCGCCTCCTCCACCGTGAAGCGCATCTGGCGGTAGCTCGACCAGTTCGGCGCCTTGGGGCAGCTCGGGTTGGCGGGATCGGCGGCGGACTGCGCGGCGGCGGCGCCCGTCAGCGACAGGGCGAGGAGGGCCGCGAGGGCCTTAGACGCGCGCATAGCCGGCCTTTCCGGGCTCGCGGCACATGCGTTTGGGAACGGTGGTCTCCTCGCCGTCGACGATCACCACGTCGGTGACGGTCAGGCAGTGGCTGCCGTCGGCGAGCTTTTCCTCGGCATCGACGGTGGAGCGGCCCTTGACCCCGGGACGGCTTTCCGATTCCCAGGTGGCGGTGGAACCGACGCCGCCGCGCACCGCTTCGTCGGTGGCCGCCGCCGCCTGCTTCTGCTCCTTGCAGTCGAGCAGGTCGATGATCGCGTCCGACAGCATGGAGGCGACAGGGAAGGCATAGCCGAGGCCGCCGGCATGGCCGCCGATCGCCGTGCTTGCGATCCCGCCGAGCACCGCGCCGAACATGGATTTCTTGCGCTTCTTGGCGGCGCCTTCGTCCTCGCAGCGCTTGGCGCTCTTTTCGGCGGCGGCGGCGGGGCTGATCGGCGCCAGAGCGGCGGGCGGAACGAGCAGCAAGGCGGCGGAAAGGAGCAGCGGGCGCAACATGTGAGATATCCCCTTATGAGCCCGCCTGAACCTGCGACCCGGCGGGTGTCCGGTCGTCATGGGGAGTGGGATTATGCGCCCTGTGTTGCGCCCTCAGGTCGCCGGGCCGGAATAAGTGTGTCCAATGTTGCAGCGGGCGGGGAAAGCCCGAAGCCTTCCCCGCCCATGCGGCGACCGGAATGAAGCAAACGCCTTACAGGTAGAAGTCGGACGCACCCAGCAGGTGGCCGTTGGCCGTGTTGACGGCGATGGTCAGGTCGGCGCTGCCGTCGCCGGTGATATCGGCCTCCACCGACCAGCCATTGGCGGTCATCACCGTGCGCAGTTCGCCAGCCTTGCCGCTGAACATCTCCTCCCCAATGAAAACGAACTTGCTGTTGCCGTTGGCAAGATTGCCGTCCGCATCGATGTTCTTCAGGTTGATCTTGTCGCCCCAATCGAAGTCGAGGATCGTGTCCCGGCCCAGCGCATTGGACTCGGCGGCGTTGCTATATTCGAAGACGTCCTTGCCCTCGCCGCCAGAGAGGATGTCGGCGCCAAGACTGCCGAAGATCAGATCGGCCCCGGCGCCGCCGGAGATGATGTCCGCGCCCCGTCCGCCGCGAACGTTGAAGCTGCCGTTGGTTTCGGCGGCTCCGTTGAAGATCAGCGTCTCGTCGGCGAGCAGCGATTGGGCGACAACCATCAGCTTCTTGCCCGCGCCGACATTCGCGTCCGACAGGGTGATGTCGTAGTGGTTCGGCATCGCCGCGCCGCCGCCGGAGCTGTACAAAGCAAGCTTCTCGAAATTGGACATGTTGGCGCCTGTGAACTCGTGCGTGATCCGTCCGAGCAGGCCCAGCGTGTCGAAGCCGTCGCCGCCGTCATTGCTGTCGAGGATGGTCAGCGCGTCGCCATAATATACAAAATCGTCGCCGCCGCCGGCCTTCACGATGTCGTTGCCGCCGTCGTGCATGACGATGAGGTCGCCGCCGGCGCCCATGGTGACGACGTTGTTGAGCGCGTTGGCGTACACGCCCTGGCCGGTCGCCGAGCTGCCGGTGAGGTTCTCGATAGAGTCCGGCAGCACGTACATCTTGGAATAATCGGTTCGGGAGCCGAGCGTCGTGCGGATCTCGTCGGTGCCGCCGCCGTCATATTCGGTCACCCGGTCGCCCACGTCGTCGAGCACATAGATGTCGTCCCCGCCCCCTCCGATCAGAGTGTCGGCACCGGCGCCTCCGTCCAGAATATCGTTGCCGGAGCCGCCCTCGATCCGGTTGGCAAGCGCGTTGCCGGTGCCTGCGAACGCAATCCAGTTCGTCTCCAGCACCAGGTTCTCGACGTTCGCCGGAAGGATGTAGGAGGCAGTGCTGGCGTAGACCGTGTCGGTGCCTTCGCCGGCTTTTTCA
This sequence comes from Allosphingosinicella sp., assembly GCA_036399755.1. Lineage (GTDB taxonomy): Bacteria > Pseudomonadota > Alphaproteobacteria > Sphingomonadales > Sphingomonadaceae > Allosphingosinicella. The sequence goes on along the minus strand of DASWMM010000290.1, from coordinate 5,600 downwards.
ATCACGAGATCGCCCGCATTGTCGATGAAATAGCTGTCGTTGCCGGCCTTGCCCTCCATGGTGTCGGCGCCGGTCTTGCCGTTCAGGACGTCGTTGCCAGATGAGGTCACCAGCACGTTGTTAAGCGCGTTTCCGGTAGCCCAGAATTGCTGCGTGCCGGAGTAGACCAGCTTCTCCAGGTGGTTCCCCAGCGTGTAGGATCCGTTCAAGGCGTAGATAACCGTGTCGAAGCCGGAGTTCTCCGTTTCGTAGAAGAAGTCGCCGGCATGGTCGACATGGTAGGTGTCGTTGCCCTTCCCGCCGCCCATGATGTCCGCACCCGCGCCGCCGTTCAGGATGTCGTCGCCGTCCCCGCCATAAAGGGCGTTGGCCTGGGTGTTGCCGACAAGCTGGACGCCGACACTGCCATAGATGCTGACGGACTCGACGTTGTCGGGAACGACCCAATAAGGCGCGGTGACCCACACCTTGTCGCTGCCGCCATCGGCGGCCTCGACGACCTGGTCGCCGCTGTCTTCGACCCAATAATAATCGTCGCCCGCGCCGCCGACCAGGACGTCGTTGCCGCCCAGGCCGTAAAGCTGGTCCGCGCCCGTGCCGCCTTCGATCCGGTTGGCGAGCGCATTGCCGAAGCCGACGAAATCGCCGGTGCCGATGAAGCTCATATTCTCGACATTGTTGTTGAGCGATTGCTGGAGAACGGTGGTGCGAACCGTGTCGGTGCCTTCGCCGGCCTGTTCGATCGCCTGATCGCCCGCGGTGTCGAGGTAATAGATGTCATCGCCGCGCCCGCCGCGCATATAGTCCTTGCCGCCGCCTCCATCGATGACGTCGTTGCCCGCATCTGTGGTGATGTCGTTGTTGTAGCTGCTGGCTGTGATCGTGACGTTGGCCGTACCGGTGTAGATCAGCCGCTCGATCGCCTTTGCCAAGATGGTGTGAGGGACCACCGTGGTGTAGATGCTGTCGTAGCCCTCGCCGATCTCCTCATCGACCCAGTCGCCGACATTGTCGACATAGTAGGTGTCGTCGCCCAGGCCGCCATACATGTAATCGGCGCCGGTTCCGCCATCGAGGATGTCGTTGGAGTTGCGGCCGTAGAGCCGGTTGCCAAGCGCGTTGCCGACGCCGTGCACGCCGGCGGTCCCCGTATGGGCCCAGAAATCCAGATGTTCGACGTTCGCCGGCAGAACGTAATAGCCGAAGGCGGAGCTTATCCCGTCCTCTTCGCCGCCATCGGCGTCCTCGATCACCTGATCGCCGAGATTGTCGACGATGTAGAAATCGTCGCCCGCGCCGCCCTCCATCCAATCCGCGCCGGCGCCTCCATCGATCCAGTCATCGCCGGCGAAGCCGAAAATCTGGTCGTTGCCGGCAGTGCCGGTCAGGGTGTCTTTATTGGCCGTTCCGTTGATGATCGCCACGTCGGTTCTCCATGAAGCTGGTCCGTGTCGAGCGGCTTCTGGGGAGAGCGTGTTGCGGGCGAAGGTCGGCTTTGTCGCAAATGTGTTTCAGTTGTTACCGCCCTCGCGGCCGGAGAGGGATGGGCCCAGAGGGCTGGAACAAAGGCCGGGCGCCGTCATTGGCAGCGTGACGCAAGGCCTGGATGAAAAGGATCGGAAACATGGCAACCAACGGCAAAGACGGCCACGGCGGCGCAGGCAAGCCGGCGAAATCGAAGATGCTCTGGCTGATCGGCCTTGTTCTCCTCGCGCTGATCGTGATTATCGCGATTCGGGCCTTTGTCGCCGGCGCCAACGACGTCACCCCCGCCAATGCCGACAAGGCGCCAATCACCGAAACCGACCAGGCGATCGCGGGCACGAAGGTGGAGAATGGCAGCGGCCAATAGGGGCAAACGGGGTTCGATCGAACGGGGGTGTCTCTAGACAAACCCGGCTTCGTCTCCCTAAGGCCCTCTTACATAGATCAAGGACCGAACATGGCATCAAGCACCGCAGCCGAAGAAAGCATCGATCAAAGCAGCCTGAGGCGAATCGACATTCGCTTGCGCGGGCTGGCGGCGCAGTCACCGGATTCTTCCGAGGTGGCCCGGATGAAAGCCGCGCGAGAGGACGTGCTGAGCCGCATCTCCCCAGCGGAATTGGCAGCCTATGAGAAGGCGGCAAATCCTACCAAGACGAATGCTCAAATCGCCGCGGAAGCCGAAGCCGAGCGGATCGCCATGGAGGCGAACAGGGATAAGCCGGCGATTTGACCTGAAATCGGGCGGGTGGTGAGCCGGCAGTCCTCAGTGCGGTGATGCACTGAGGCCCGCTGCCAAGTGCCACCGCCTGCCGAAGCTGCGTCTCGAAACCAGGCCCGCCGCGCCCCAACTAGCAAGACGTTCATGGGAAGCAGTGCCCGCATCCAACGCCCCATGACCGCGATTGGTCGTGAGCGGGTGTAGCAGCGGCGCTTCAATCGAAGCATTTGCGCCGTTCGGCGGCAGGGGCGGAAGGTTTCAGCTCAAAGGCGGCAGCGCTTCACGAGAGCGAGCGTCCGCCGAGGGTCCAGCCCGCCACTCTGCTCGCCACAGATGCGTCCCTCGCTGTCGGTGACGACACTGAAAGGAAGACCGGCCGTGCGCCGCCAGATGTCGGCTCGAATGCGGCTTAATTCCCCGCTTTTGGGTTCCCAGCGGCGTGCAGCGTTGATGCCGCGCACCATGGCTCGGGAACGTGCGCCATCATCAACCAACAACACCCGCACTTGCAGCGGCCGGGCGGCAGCCGCGATGTCGTCCAGGCGTGCGAGTTCAGCGTAACAAGGGGCGCACCACGAGGCGACGAGCAGCAGCACCGTTCGTTCCGGGTAGCGCGGCGAGGGCTCGGCGGCTGCCGCGCCGTTAATCAGCGCGACCAGGCAAATCGCCAGCGCGACACCCCTCGACATTCGGCTCAGGATCATGTTCATCGGCTACTCGGGAGTTCACATGATCACACCATTGCTCGCACTGCTTATCACCGGTCAAGCCGCCACTCAGGCAACAGCCGGAGCAACCAGTCTTCAGGGGCGCTTCGACGCAGCAACCGCGGCCGCTGAGGCTGGAAAATGCGCGGATGCGATCCGCGAGTTCGAAGCCGTCGAGGCGACCGGCGCGCAGCGCCGCAACCCGCTACTCGCGGCATCGATCGACGTGCGCAAAGGCCGCTGCCTAATACAGATGGGCAGGTTTGCCGAGGGCGAAGCGGCAATCCGCCGCGGCTTGCCGGTTTTGTCCGGCAAGCCGGCGGAATTTGGTGGGGACATAACGGACGCACATTTGGCTCTCGGTTCCGCGGCGAGAGCCCGTTTCGACTATGATGCAGCAGCGCGCGAGTTCCAGGCTGCCGTTGATCTGACGCAGGGAGCGCAACGGGTGATCCCGTTGCTGCGCTTGTCCCAGGTGCTAATGTTTGATCGTGACGGTCGTGCCCTGGCCGCGGCGGAAGAGGCGCGCACGCTGACGATGACCTCACCACAATTCAGCAAACGGGACATCGCCAGCGTCCAGACGCAATACGCCCGCGTGCTGCTGAACGAGGGGCGGCCGAAAGAAGCTTATAAAGAGCTGAAGGACAGTTTGGCCAAGCAGGGCGGGCTTGGCAGCAAGGTAAGCATGGCGGACATCGCTACCCGCTCCGATCTGGCGATCGCCGCATTGCAGAACCGTGATCTGGACGGCGCGCGGCTCTACCTCGCGTACACGGGCGCGGGCCGCATGCGCGACACGCCCTTCAGTCAAGCGGCGGTCATGGACCCGCCGGTGTGCGGCGCCGAAGGGGGACTCGCCCCGGATGATCATGCCATTGTCGAATTCACGCTTGAAGAAGATGGCCGTGTATCCGGCGTCGCTCCAATCTACACAACGGGCAAACGCGCGGCCGCACTCGCGTTTGCACGCGCGGTGGGCGAGTGGTCCTGGCGAGCCGAAGCGGCGAAGAAAATCCCGATCCTGTTCCGCTACACGACCCGGGTGGAACTGCGCTGTATTAAAGCGCCTGAAGCTCCTGGGCTGACCGAGCCGCTGGAGGAGGCGGTGGAAGCCTGGCTCCAAGCCAAAACAGGCGGCCGGCCGGCCTGGAACGAGATGTCGGCTGCTGCCGCTCTGCCGCTCCAGGAAGCTTCGCTGCTGAAGGCGCAAGCCGCTAAGGATCAGGCCGGCATACTCCAGGCGGCACTGGCCTTGGCCGACAGCCCGGTGACCGATGCAGAAAAGACGAAAGCTTCTCTTGCAACTGCAAGGGCCGCTGCCGAGGCGCTCAGCGCGCCCGCGCCGGTTCGATCCTACATCGCGCTGCGGCAGCAGCAGTTCCAGGCAGAAGGCGGGCCGGATGCTTACCGGAAGTCGCTCCGCGCTTTGCTGGCGCAGCCGACTGTGCTCGGTGACCCGCTCAGCGCTTCTACGATAAGGCTCCTGGTTGCTCAGCGGATGGGCAAATCGAAACCGCCTGCCGACGCCAACATGATGCTCGATGCGGTCGTCAACGAACCAGGTTTGCCTGCCCGCCACCCGCTTAAAGTTGCAGGCATGCTGGCTCAGGCGAACGTGTTGGCGGCCGCCGGCAATCTTCCCGGAGCGCGGGCCGTCTTCGACAAGACCGGTCTCAGCGCCGAGCAATGCGCTTCGCTGGGGCTCCAGCCTGCGATGAAACGTTCCGGCGCCAGCGATTCGGACTATCCCATGGCGGCCATGCAGCTTGGTTTCGAGGGCTGGGTCAGAACGGAATATGACATCGCGGCGGATGGCCGAACCGTGGCGCCTCGAGCCGTGATCGCCTATCCGCCGTTTATCTTCGACGAGGCGGCGACCGGAATCCTGCGCGATACCCGCTACACCAGCACGTTCCGGCCGGAAGGGGCACTCGCTTGTTCGGGCGAGCAGCAATCCATCACGTTCCGGCTTCCTTGAAGCTCGCCGCTGATCCCGCCTCGGGGCTCGGGCGCTGGAGGTGCCAAAACGCTGGGGTGCTACGTGGAGACGCTGCGAGCCCGGTTGTCCCCTCTCGCGGGGAAGGGGACGTCACCTTGGCCAGTCGTGTAAAGGTGGAATCGGCACGGCTGCCGCGCTAATCCCCTAGTCTCCAATGAGCAGCAGCGACGAGCCTTCCTTGATCGATGCGACCGACCAGGAGGTGGTCGGCGTGGACCGGGACATGGAAGAGGAAGATCGGGAAGCCGCCTCCGGGATGGCGCGAGCTGGGATGTGGGCCGTTCCGGTCGCCATGGTGCACCTGGCGCTGATCTACGCGGTGGCCAGCTCGGCCTTCAACTTCAGGCTCCCGGGCTACTTGCACGCCGACCACGTTCTCGCCTGGCTGTGGGTGAACGGCGCGGCGATCGGCCTTGCCGCCTGGTTTTGGAAGAAGGGCCGCGTCCCCGTCGCGGCAGGCAAGTGGCTCCACGGCCGCCGAGCCCGGTGGCTGATCCTGACGTGGCTTGGCGCCTCGCTCGCCTGGTTTCTTCTACCCGCCGTGCTCCATGACATATGGCGCATGCTGTTCAACGGCTGAGCCGGTTCCGCAAGTAGAGCCGTGGAGCAAAAGACCGGCTGACGTGCTCCGTATCCGTGCCGCCGCGAAAGTCCGCTATGGATGCGAACCGGTCATTGGGGGGGG
>DASWMM010000289.1:0-4919 GCA_036399755.1 Allosphingosinicella sp. | reverse complement strand
GGCGGTGCGCGCGGCCGAGCGCGTTGTGACGATGAACGACCTTCCAGCGCTCGGCAAAGCGGGGCGGGAAGTGTCGCGCCAGCAGATCGCGGATCTGGGCGTGACGATTGTGCGCTTCTCCAACGGCTCCAGCCTGGTGTTCAAGAAAACCGATTTCGAGCAGGGGCGGGTGAATGTCGGGCTGCGCTTCGGCACGGGGTTGTCGGGCCTGCCGAGCGACCGCAAGACGTTGGCGTGGATGGGCAATTTGATCGGATCGACGGGCGTGGCCGGGCTCGACCTCGACGCGCTGGAGCGGCTGCTGACCGGGCGGCGGATGAGCCTGAGCTTCGGGGTGGGCGAGGATGCGTTCGAGATGGGCGGCACCACCAATGCGGCGGAGCTCGGCGACCAGTTGCGGCTGCTGGCCAGCAAGATCGCCTTTCCGCGCTGGGACTCGCTTTTGTTTGGGCGTTACCGGACGGCGGCGCTCGAGAATTACGAGCTTGCCTTCTCCTCCGCGGCCTCGCGGGCGGGGCGCGAGTTCGGCGGCGTGACCCGGCGCGGCGATGCGCGCTGGACGCCGACCGAGAAAGCGGAGATCGCCGCCGCCACTCCGCAGGCGTTCGAGCGATTGTTCGCGCCGCTGATGCGGCAAGGGCCGATCGAGGCGGTGATCGTCGGCGACGTGGACTTGGACACGGCGGTAAAGGCGATGCTCGGTACGGTTGCGGCGCTGCCGAAGCGGGCGGAGGTCAAGGCGTCGGCGGCGTCGCTGGAGGTGCTGCCGCCCGCGCCGATGGCCAAGCCGGCGACGTTCAGCCATCGCGGCGATCCGGACCAGGCCTATGCGCTGCTCGGCTGGTCGACCTTTGGCGGGGTGGAGCGAATGCGCGAGCGGCGGGCGCTGCAGCTTGCCGGCAACATGGTGCAGGTGCGCTTGTTCGAGAAATTGCGCGATATCGAGGGCGCAACCTATTCGCCGAGCGCGGGGGCGACCTCGTCCGAAACGTTTGCCGACTGGGGCCTGTTCTACACCGCAGCGGAGATCCGGCCGGAGCGGGCGGACCTGTTCTTCCGGCTGGCGCGGGAGACGGTAGCCGATCTTGCCGCCGCGCCGGTGGAAGCCGACGAGTTCACCCGGGCGATCAATCCGGTGCTGAGCGGGGTCGAACGGCGGATGAAGACCAACGGCTATTGGCTGTCGGCGATGGAAGGCTGGTCGCGCGATCCGCGGCTGATCGACCAGACCCGAACGATCCTGTCGGATTACCGCTCAATGACGGCGGCGGAGGTGCGCGACGCCGTAGCGCGCCACGTTCGCGACGAGGACGACTGGTCGATCCTGGTTTTGCCCGCTAGACTCCTCCCCGGTGTCAACTAACGCAATCCAGGCAGCAGCCCCGGCGCGGGGCGAAGCGGCAAGCGGCCGGAAGCCCCTGAAGCTCCAGCAGCAGCCCTTCTTTGAAGACAAGAACCGCGCCTTCTGGATCCTCCAGTCGGCGGGGTGGGCGGGCTATTTCGTGCTGCGCACCCTGTCGGGAATCGCCAATGCGATGGGGTGGAGCTTCGTTGTCCACACCTCGCTGCTGACCGCGACCGGTTATTCGATCACCTTGCTGATGGGCGCGATCTTCCGGCGGCTGATCCGGATGAAGCCGCTTTTGACCTGGACGATCTCGATCTTCCTGGTGCTGCTCGCCGCCGGCACCTTTTCGGCGATCGAGACGTGGAGCCATGCCACCTTTGTCCGCCCCGGCTTCCGGCCGGAGGGCCTGCAGTTCCTCAGTTCGATCCTGCTGACCACCGCCTTGCTGGTCGCCTGGTCGGCGCTTTATTATTCGATCAATTATTACCTGATCCTGGAGGAGCAGAGCGACCGCCTGCTCAGGCTCGAGCATCAGGCGTCGAGCGCGCAGCTTGCGATGCTGCGCTACCAGCTCAACCCGCATTTCCTGTTCAACACGCTGAATTCGATCTCGACGCTGGTACTGCTCAAGCAGACCGAGCGGGCCAATGCGATGCTGTCGCGCCTGTCGTCCTTTTTGCGCTATACCCTGGTCAACGAGCCGATGGGCACGGTGACGATGGCGCAGGAGGTGGAGACGCTGAAACTCTATCTCGAGATCGAGAAGATGCGGTTCGAGGACCGCTTGAGGCCGCGCTTCGACATCGATCCGGACGTGTCGCTGGCGCGGCTGCCTTCGCTGCTGCTCCAGCCGCTGGTCGAGAATGCGATCAAATATGCGGTGACGCCGCAGGAGGAGGGGGCGGATATCGAGGTGTCCGCGCGCCGGGTGGGAGAGCGGGTGCTGATCCGGGTCAAGGATAGCGGCCCGGGGGCGGAGGATCATTGGGTCAAGGCGCAGGAATCGACCGGCGTCGGCCTTGCCAATATCCGCGACCGGCTTGCCCAGGCTTATGGGCCGGACCAGAAAATCGATACGGACTCGAACAGAAACGGGGGTTTCAGCGTTACCATCGAAATCCCCTATCAAATCGACGCAGCCGAGGAACCGAAATGACCATCCGCACGATTCTCGTGGACGACGAGCCGCTCGCCATCCAGGGCCTGCAGCTCCGCCTCGAGCGGTTCGACGATGTCGAAATCATCGAAACCTGCTCGAACGGCCGCGAGGCGATCCGCGCGATCAAGACCAACAAGCCGGACCTGGTGTTTCTCGACATCCAGATGCCGGGCTTCGACGGCTTTTCGGTGATCCAGGGCCTGATGGAGGTGGAGCCGCCGTTGTTCGTGTTCGTCACGGCCTATTCGGACCACGCGATCCGCGCCTTCGAGGCGCAGGCGGTGGATTACCTGATGAAGCCGGTGGAGGAAGACCGGCTTGCCGACACGCTCGACCGGGTGAGGAACCGCTTGGCCGAGAAGCGCGGTGCCGAGGAAGTGGGCCGGTTGAAGGAAGTGCTCGCCGAGGTTGCGCCGGACGCGGTGGACCAGGTGGCGGCGGCGACCAGCACCGACGATGGGCCGGCGTCCAACCGCTACGAGAAGCTGATCAACATCAAGGACCGGGGGCAGATTTTCCGGGTCGATGTGGACTCGATCGAGAAGATCGACGCGGCCGGCGATTATATGTGCATCTACACCGGCGACAACACGCTGATCCTGCGCGAAACCATGAAGGATCTGGAAAAGCGCCTCGATCCGCGCCGTTTCCAGCGGGTGCACCGGAGCTGCATCGTCAACCTCGACCAGGTCCGGCAGGTGAAGCCGCATACCAATGGGGAATGTTTCCTGGTGCTGGAGAGCGGCAGTCAGGTGAAGGTTTCGCGGTCGTATCGCGATGTGGTCGCGCGGTTCGTGCACTGATGAGGCTTTAGCCCCTCCCCTTCAGGGGAGGGGTTGGGGAGGGGAATGTTGTGTTGAAACGGGCCTAACTTGTTCACGGACAGGCCCCTCCCCAAACCCCTCCCCTGAAGGGGAGGGGCTTAAGATGAGAGAGTGACTATGCTGTTCGTTCTTTTGCTTCAGGCCGCCGCGGCGCAGCCGCTGCCGGATATCGAGCTCAATGTGCGGGCGCGGGCGCGGTCGGTGGAGATTGAACGCAAGGGCGAGGCGACGCTTGAAGTGCGGGCCGAGCCTGATGCGGGAAGCCGGGTGGACGTGCGGGTCGAGCCGGTGCCGGAGGGCCGCACGTCCTTGCGCAATGTCGAGGTGAACCTGCGCGCCGAGGCCCGTTTGGGTGAGGGCGTGAAAGTGGACGCGGAGGCGGAAACCGAGCGCCCGGAATAACGTTACGCCTCCCGTTAACAGGGAGATTTCACATGCGTTACGTTCCACTCGCCGCCGTTGCGGCCATTGCACTCGCCGCCGCTCCGGCAAGCGCCCAGAACCGGCGCGAGCAGCAGCAGCCGCGCGGCGCGCCGCAATCCACGGCTTTGGCCCAGCAAGTCTCCTCGGGCAGCGAGCAGCCGGACGTGATCCTCGACATCCCGAACCTGTCGATCGACGAAGTCACGGTGGACGTGCAGAATCTGGACGTCGACATCTCGCTCGACGCGCGGCTCGCCAACCTCCTCAAGCTGACCGCCGGCGCCCATGCCAGCGTCGATCAGGTCAAGATCCAGATCAAGGGCGTGCAGGCGACCGCCACCCTGGTGGTGCGGCTCGACAATGTGCGGGCGATCATCGAGCGCACGCTGCAGACGCTGGACAACAATCCGCAGATCGTGACGCAGCTTCTCTCCACGGTGGACAATACGGTTGGCACCGTCGGCGGGGTGGCGAACAATGCGGTGGGCACGGTGGGCGGCATTGCGTCTTCGGCGCTGCGCTCGGGCGCGGTGCTGGATCTGGCGCGGGCCGGGCTGACGGAGGTGTCGCGGACGGTGAACGGCACCGGGCAGACGGTGCGCCAGGTCCGCGACAATGCGGGGCAGTTGCTTGAGGTGGTGACCGACACCGCGGGCAAGGTCGTTTCCTCGCGGCGGGTGGTGCGGTAGGCTCCCAATTCTCCCCGCTTGCGGGGAGGGGGACCAGACGAAGTCTGGTGGAGGGGGGCTTGGGCAGTGCGCTGCATCGACCCCCCTCCACCGCTCTTCGAGCGGTCCCCCTCCCCGTCCCGGGGACGATTGAGGGGAGGGGGACTGACATGGCGAAGGTGATTGGGCTTGGGGGCGTGTTCTACAAGGTGGCCGATACGGAGCGGACCGCGCGCTGGTATCGGGAGACGCTCGGGCTTGGCGGCGAGTGGGGGATCATGCTGCCGTGGAAGGCGGATGAAACGGGGGAGGCGTTCAGCCTGCTCTCCGCCTTCAAGCAAGACAGCGACTATTTCGCGCCGAGCGCCGAGCGGTTCATGGTGAATCTGCTGGTGGAGGATCTGGACGGGCTGATCGCGCAGCTCGAGGGCAAGGGGGTGGAGATCCTCGGCCGGCAGGCGGAGGATTATGGCAACTTCGCCTGGATTTTGGATTGC
>DASWMM010000288.1:0-6835 GCA_036399755.1 Allosphingosinicella sp. | reverse complement strand
CGATCGTTGACGCGGACGATCACGTCCTCGCCGTTGGACAGGTTGGTGATGCGAAGCTTGGTGCCGAGCGGCAGCGAGCGGTGCGCGGCGGTGAGGCCGTTGGGATCGAAGCGCTCGCCGCTGGCGGTACGATTGCCGGCGAGTTCCTTGCCGTAATAGCTCGCAACGCCGCGGCCGATTTCTTCGTAACGGTGGAGGACCGCTTCGGGAACCGCGGCGGGGGCCGGTGCGTAGATGGGGGCAGTCTGCTCGGGAAGATCGGCAACGATTTCGGCAAGTGAGTCGACGCGGGCGCTGTCGGCGGTGGTGACCGCGTTGGCCGGGCCTGAGGCGGTGAGAGCCGCCAAAGCCACAGCCACGAGTCCGTGCGTGGCGCTCTTGCGCATCGTTGCGATCATGTAGGAACCCCTTGGCCGTTGCCGTTGAGCAGTGGCTAGCCGGGGAGTTCCTTACGAGTCCCAACTGTTTCGGCGGCGAGTTGTGATTCCGGGATGAGTTGAAGTGGTTCCGCGCGCCCTCGACAACTCGTCGCTCTGATGCCACGGTTCACCGGTGCGGGAGAAAGAATTACGGCTGGCGCTGATCTGCTACGGGGGAATCAGCCTTGCCGTATACATGCACGGCATCACCAAGGAGGTATGGCACCTCGCCCGCGCAAGCCGCGATTTTCATGGCGGAGCAGCGCCGGGAACGGGCAGCGAGGCGGTGTATCGCCGGCTGCTGGAGCGGATCGCGAGTGAGGCCGGGATCGAACTCAGGGTGCTGGTCGACGTCCTTACCGGCGCGAGCGCTGGCGGGATCAACGCCATCTTTCTTGGGCAGGCGATTTCCACCGGATGCTCGCTCGAACCGCTGACCGAGCTTTGGCTGGAAACGGCGGACATCGACCGCCTGCTCGATCCGGAGGTGAGCGCGGTGTCGCGGATGGCAAAAACGGCGGCGGTGCCGTTCGCCTGGGCGCTGTCGCGGCGGCGGGGCGGCACGGTGGAGCAGACGGTGGAAGCGGCGCAGCGTAGCGAAGTGCGCGCCAAGCTTGCCAATTTCGTGCGGGCGCGCTGGTTCTCGCCGCCGTTCGGAGGCGCGGGGTTCACGCGGCTGTTGATCGATGCGCTGGGCGCGATGGACGAAGCGGGAGGCGGTGCGCCTTTGCTGCCGCAATACCAGCCGCTCGATCTGTTCGTGACCGTTACCGACTTTCACGGCCATCCCGAGAAGCTCCGGCTCAACTCGCCGGCGGAGGTGAGCGAGCGGGAGCATCGCCTTACCCTCTCCTTTCACGACGGCGGCGGCGCACGACGGCGGCTGGCCGAGGCGCCGGAGCTTGCCTTTGCGGCGCGGGCCACGGCGAGTTTCCCGGGCGCCTTTCCGCCCTTCCAGATCGCCGAGCTGGACAAGGTGCTTGCCGAGCGCGGGGTGACCTGGCCGGAGCGCAATGCGTTCCTCCGGCGCGCCCTCCCCCGCTATGCCTCGGCGCAGGAAGCGGAAGCGGCGGTTCTGATCGATGGATCGGTGCTTGCCAACGCGCCCTTCCGGCCGGCCATTCAGGCGCTGCGCAACCGGCCGGCGCGGCGGGAGGTGGACCGGCGGTTCGTGTATATCGATCCCAAGCCGGGCTCGCGATCGGTGCGGCTGACCGGAAGCGGCAACCAGCCGCCCGGCTTCTTCGCGACGATCTTCGGCGCGCTTTCCGATATTCCACGCGAGCAGCCGATCCGCGACAATCTGGAAGCGATCGAGGGCCGAAGCTCGCGAATCCGGCGCCTCAGGCGGATCGTGGAAGCGATGCGGCCTGAGGTCGAGGCGGCGATCGAAAAGGTGTTCGGATCGACCATCCTGCTGCTCCGCCCGACGCCCAAGCGGCTCGCTGGCTGGCGCGCCAAGGCGCAGACGCTTGCCGCGCGCAACGCGGGCTATGCCTATGCAGCCTATGGCCAACTGAAGCTCTCCACGGTGGTGGAGGAGATTGCCGACGCCTTGTTCCGGCTTGGCGGCGAAAGCGGATCGCGGCACGCGGTGCGGCGGGCGGTGTGGGCGGTGGTGCGGGCGCAAGGGCTGAACGCGCCGGGGGCGATGAGCGCGGCGGGCGCGACGGCCGACGTGGTGCTGTTCCTGAGGAACTTCGACCTTGCCTTCCGGGTGCGGCGGCTGCGCTTCCTGGCCCGGCGGATCGGCGAAGTCGCGGCACAGGACGGAACGCCGCTGCCCCAGATCGAGGAGGCGCGTGAGGCGGTCTACACCCTGCTCGGCCGCTACCTGTCGGTCGCCGAGAGCAAGGCGGAGCGCTTTCCGGCGGTGGAGGACGATGCGGGGGAAGCGATGACCGCGCTTGCCGCCTTGCTCGGCCTCAAGCAGATCGACGACGAGGCGGATGCGCTGCTCACGCAGGTGCTTGCCGCTTTCCCAAAAGCGGAGCGGCGGAGCCTGATCCTCGCTTATCTCGGCTTTCCGTTCTACGACATCGCCACCCTCCCCCTCCTCCAGGGCGAGGGGCTGGACGAGTTCGATCCGGTAAAGGTGGACCGAATTTCGCCAGACGATTGCGCGGCGATCCGGAAGGGTGGCGCGGCGGCAACCTTGAAAGGCATTCAGTTCAACAGCTTCGGCGCGTTCTTTAGCCGAGCCTACCGCGAGAACGATTACCTTTGGGGCCGCCTCCACGGGGCGGAGCGGCTGATCGACATCGTCGCTTCGACGCTGATTGGCGAGCAACGGCTCGCGCCCGACACGGTCGCCGCACTGAAGCGGGAGGCGTTCGGGGCAATCCTTGCCGAGGAACGGCCGCGGCTCACCTCCATTCAGCCTTTGTTCGACGAACTGGAAGGCCAGGTCGGCTGACGGTTGCGCAGGCGGCGCACCGGCCATAAGCAGGGACATACCGGCGCGGGAGGAGGCCCAATGCAGTTCTTGAAGATCCTCTTCTGGATCGTGCTCACCGTGCTGGTGGTGTTGTTCGCCGACGCCAACTGGATCTCCGTGCCGGTCAAGCTGTGGGGCGGGCTGATCGCCGATGCCAAGCTGCCCATTCTCCTGTTCCTCGTTTTCCTCCTCGGTCTGCTGCCGACCATGATCGTCTATCGCGCGAAGCTGTGGGCGTTGCGGCGGCGGATCGAACCGCTGGAGCGCAATGCCGCCAAGCCCGTGGACGTCCCCGGCGTCCCGGCCGCATCTGGGTTGGCGCCGCCCGAGGAAGCGCGGCTCGCCACCGACACCAAGGTCTGGCCGCCGGCATGAGGAGCCCGATCTTCGTTGCCATCGACACGCCCGACATGATGCGGGCGAAAACTATCGCGGCGCGGGTGAAGGGGCATGTCGGGGGGTTGAAGCTCGGGCTCGAATTTTTTTGCGCGAACGGGCGGCATGGCATCCGGGAGATGACCGAGTTCGGCTTGCCGATCTTTTTGGACCTGAAGCTGCACGATATTCCCAACACGGTCGGCAAGGCGGTGCAGGCGCTGCGCGGCCTCGGGCCGGCGATCGTCACCGTCCACGTCGCGGGCGGGCGGGCGATGATGGAGGATGCCAAGGCGGCGGCGCCGCTCGGCACCAAGGTGGTTGCGGTGACCGTGCTGACCAGCCTCGACCGCGACGATCTTGCCGCCATCGGCGTTCCCGCCGACCCGCACGAACAGGTCGAGCGGCTGACCGAACTGGCGCGCGAGGCGGGGCTGGACGGGGTGGTGTGTTCGGGCAACGAGGTTGCGGCGGCCAAGCGGATTTGGCCGGACGGGTTCTTCGTGGTGCCGGGGCTGAGGCTGGCGGATGCACATGCCGGGGACCAGAAGCGGGTGATGACGCCGCGGGCGGCCCTGGATGCGGGCGCGTCGATCCTGGTGATCGGGCGGCCGATCACGCAGGCGGAAGATCCGGACGCGGCAGCGCGAGCGATCGAGGCGACGCTCTAAATCCTCCCCTCGATTTCGAGGGGAGGGGAACCGTGCGGAGCACGGTGGAGGGGCCGAGCGAAGCGAGGAAACACGGCTCCGGCTTCGCCTCCGCCGCCCCTCCACCATGCTGCGCATGGTCCCCCTCCCCTGCAAATGCAGGGGAGGATTAGGAGCCCTGCCCGGCTTGTCTCCGCTCGGCGCGCGTCCTATCGGCTCCCCAAGGAGTGACCCATGACCTGGCTGAACCGCGTCCGCAATTCGATCCCGTTTCTTCCCAAAAGGGAAACGGCGGAGAACCTTTGGCACAAGTGCCGGCAGTGCAGCGCGATGGTGTTCACCAAGGAGTGGGAGGACAATGACAGCGTCTGCCCGCGCTGCGAGCATCATGGCCGGATCGGACCCAAGAAGCGGTTCGAGGGGATCATGGATCCGGGCTACACGGTGCTCCCCTCGCCTCAGGTGCGCGAGGATCCGCTGAAATTTCGCGATTCCAAGCGCTACCAGGACCGGATCAAGGCGGCGCGGCAGGCGACCGGCGAAACCGACGCGCTGATGAATGCGCGCGGCACGATCGGCGGCCAGCGCGCAGTGGTCGGTGTCCAGGATTTCGCGTTCATGGGCGGATCGATGGGCCTGGCGGTGGGCGCGGCGTTCGTGGAGGGCGCGCGCGCGGCGATCCGCGAGCGGGCGCCGTACGTCATCTTCACCGCGGCGGGCGGCGCGCGCATGCAGGAGGGAATCCTGTCGCTGATGCAGATGCCCAAAACGACGGTGGCGATCGCCGAGCTCAAGGAAGCGGGCCTGCCGTACATCGTGGTGCTGACCGATCCGACCACGGGGGGCGTCACCGCGTCCTACGCGATGCTGGGCGACGTGCAGATCGCCGAGCGGGGCGCGCTGATCGGCTTTGCCGGGCAGCGGGTGATTGAATCGACAATTCGCGAGAAGCTTCCAGAGGGGTTTCAGCGGGCGGAGTATCTGCTGGAGCATGGCATGCTGGACATGGTGGTGCACCGCAAGGACCTGCGCGAGACGCTGGCGCGGCTGATTTCCTATCTGGTGCCGGACGAGAAGGCGGCGGCGTGACCCTTCGTTCCTCCCCATCGCGAGATGGGGAGGGGAACCATGCGCAGCATGGTGGAGGGGTATCTGCTATTTACCCCTCCACCACCCTGCGGGTGGTTTCCCTCCCCACGCCTGCGGCGCAGGGAGGAACTGGCTAGTGGACCACGCGATCTCCGACCACCCCGGCGTGCAGCGGCAGCTCGACCGCCTCGCGCGCCTTTCGCCCGGCGCGGATGTGTTGGGCTTGGAGCGGATTTCTGCCTTGCTGGCGCGGCTCGGCAACCCGGAGCGCAGCTTGCCGCCGGTGTTTCATGTTGCCGGAACCAACGGCAAGGGCTCGACCTGCGCCTTCCTGCGCGCGGCGATCGAGGCGTCGGGACTCACGGCGCATGTGTATACCAGCCCGCACCTGGTGCGGTTCAACGAGCGTATCCGCATTGCCGGCAAGCTGATCGGAGACGAGCTTCTGGCCGAGCTGCTGGAGGAGGTGCTTGGCATCGCCGGCGACATCGGGCCGAGCTTCTTCGAGGTGACCACGGCGGCGGCGTTCCTCGCCTTTTCCCGCTCGCCGGCCGATGCCTGCATCGTGGAGGTCGGTTTGGGCGGTCGGCTGGATGCCACCAACGTCATAGCCGATCCGGCGGTGTGCGGCATCGCGCAGCTTGGGTTGGACCATCAGCAATTTCTCGGCGCGACTTTGCCCGGCATTGCCGCGGAGAAAGCGGGGATCGCCAAGCGCGGCGTGCCGCTTGTCACCCAGCATTATCCGGACCTGGTTGCCAACCGGGTCGGCGAAGCGGCGGCGGCGGCGGCGGCGGTGTGGCTGCCGAAGGGCGGGCGCTGGGATGCGGCGGCGTATCGCGAGCGGCTTCACTACCGGGATGAGGCGGGGGCGCTGGAGCTTCCCCTGCCCCGCCTCAAGGGCGCGCACCAGGCGATGAATGCGGCGTTGGCGGTGGCGATGATCCGGCACCAGGACGCTGTGCCCGTGCGCGAGGCGGGGCTTCGGGCGGCGATGGGCTGGGCGGAATGGCCGGCGCGGCTCCAGCGGCTCGGCGCCGGGCCGCTCCATGATCTGCTGCCCGCAGGCGCGGAGCTATGGCTGGACGGCGGGCACAACCCGGCCGCGGCGCGGGCGGTCGCGGATTTCTTCCGCGTGCATGTGGCGGCCGAGCGGCCGTTTCACATCGTCTTCGGGCTGCTTGCCAACAAGGATGCCGCGGGCGTGCTCAAGCCCTTTGGCGGGCGCAGCGTGACGGTGCATGCGGTGCCGGTGCCCGGCCACCCGCACCATTCACCCGCCAACCTCGCCGCCGCCGCCGAGGCCTCCGGGCTGAAGAGCCTCGCCTCGCCCGATGTAGAGCATGCGCTGGGCTGGATCGGCCGCCACGCGGACCGGGCGCAGCCGCCGATCGTGCTGATCCTCGGTTCGCTTTACCTGGCGGGCGAAGTACTGCGCGCCAACGGACAGCCGCCGGTTTAAGCGCCGCGCAGTTCCTTAAGGGTGCGCGCCGCCCACTCGTACATGTCGGCATCGCGCATCCGCTCGAACCGGTCGATGCGGCGGGCGCGGCGTTCGGTTTCGTCGAGCAGCGCCAGGGCCTCGCTCTGGCGGCCGAGGCGGATAAGGAGCGCGGCGTGGCGGCACTGCGCCTCGGCTCCGGAGAGACGCTCGCCGACGTCGGCGTAGAGGCGGAGCGCGGCGTCGTCGTCGCCGCAATCGTCGAGGCTTCGGGCGAGGAGCAGGGCGACGCGATCGTTTTCGGACGGAGAGTGGGAGGCGGGCAGGTCCTGGAGGATGTCGCGGGCCGCCGATGGACGGCCGCTTTCCAGCTCGGCCCGGGCGAGCTTGACCTGCAGCGCCCGGTCGCTGCCGCCGGGGTGCG
>DASWMM010000287.1:0-2231 GCA_036399755.1 Allosphingosinicella sp. | reverse complement strand
CGCGACCTTCCTGCCGCGCGGGTCGAGCAGGGCGCGGCCGAACGGATGTTCGCGCGCATGCTTGCCGCGACGATCGGACTTGCGCGCGAGGGCGAGACGATCTGCGCGACGATGACGGTGGAGCCGATGGCGTCGGAGCGGATGCTGTGCCTGGCGATCGACCGGCCGGCCGCGATCGCGGGGCTGGACGAAACCGCGTTGCTTGATCCCGGCTACAGCCCGGAAGGCGACTGGCCGGGGGCGCCGGCGCTTGGGCTCGGCTTTGCACTTCGTCTGGTGCGCAACCTTGCCGAAGCGGTGGGCGGCGCGTTGGTGGTGGGCGAGGAGAAGTTCTCGCTTTACCTGCCGCCGCAGGAGCCGGCCGAACGCTCGTCCGGCCAGGGCGTCTGACGCGAGCGCCTTGCCAAAGGCGTGAGCCGTCCGCTAATCGCGGCGGCGGGCATGGGTAAGGGCCTGTAGCTCAATGGTAGAGCCGGCCGCTCATAACGGCTAGGTTGCGGGTTCGAATCCTGCCGGGCCCACCACCAGTTCGATCAAAGTGGTACTTTGATCGAGGTAGGGAGAGGAGGGGGCGCTTTTCCCTTTCTTCTCAACCCGGGTCGAAGTACCGGATCGTTAGTCGGGGAGTGGCGCAGGCTGGTAGCGCACCTGGTTTGGGACCAGGGGGTCGCAGGTTCGAATCCTGTCTCCCCGACCACGTTTCGGACTTAGACGGTGCGGGGCACCGGGTGAGCCAGACGTCCTTCGGCTCGATTGGACTCGGCCGATCCCAGGGATCGGCCGTCGCCAATCGATCAGGCGTCCCTGTTCCCCGCCAGCACATCCTCGAGCACCTGCGCCAAGGTATCCAGCCGGTAGGGCTTGAACACGACCGGCCTGCCGCCCGCGCCGGAGCGGGAGATTTCGTCGCTGTAGCCCGTCGTAAGAACGACCGGGACGTTGGGCGCCACCGACTTCAAGCGTTCGGCAAGCTCAATGCCGGTCATTTCCGGCATTACCACGTCGGTGAACACCGCGTCGAACTGCTCCCGCCCGGCACGCTCCAGCGCCGCCTCGCCATTGTTGACCCGCACGACCTGGTAGCCGAGCTCGAGCAGCAGCGCCTCGGCAAAGGCGCCGACATCCTCGTTGTCGTCCACGACAAGCAGCCTCCCGGTGCCGCCGCGCCGCGCATTTGCGGCGGCGGGCAAGGCCGGGGGCTCCGCTTCGCGATCGCTGCAGGGCAAGATGATGGTCACCACTGTGCCTTCGCCAAGCGCGCTGGTCATCTTCACCTCGCCGCCGGACTGGGCCGCGAAGCCGTAGACCTGGCTGAGGCCGAGACCGGTGCCGCGGCCGACCGACTTGGTGGTGAAGAAGGGCTCGAAGACCCGCTCCAGAAGGTCCGGATCGATGCCGGTGCCGCTGTCCGCCACGGAAACCCATACCGCCGTGCGGCCGTCCTCCCGCCGATCCGCATTGCCGGTGCGGATGGTGAGGGTGCCGCCGTCGGCCATCGCGTCCCGCGCGTTGACCGCGACGTTGAGCAAGGCGGATTCGAGTTGCGCCGGATCGGCCTCGATCGCGCACAGGGTGTCCGAAAGCTCGGTCACCACCCGCACCCGCTCGCCAAGCGTGCGGTCGAGCAGGTTTGTCATGCCCCGGATCTTGGCGTTGAGGTCGATCACCTCGGGCTTCAAGGGCTGGCGGCGGGCAAAGGCGAGAAGCTGGGAGGTGAGGGCGGCGGCGCGCGACGCGGTCTCGACGATCGCCTCGGCGAATCGCACCCGCTTTTCCTCGGCCAGGCCGGGCCGGCGCAGGATGTCGGCCGAGCCCTGGATCACGGTCAGGAGATTGTTGAAATCGTGGGCGATGCCGCCGGTAAGCTGGCCCAGCGCCTGCATCTTCTGCGCCTGGCGAAGCTGTTCCTCGGCACGGGCGCGCTCGTCCATTTGGACCTGGAGCTCGGCATAGGCCTCGCTCAGCGCCTTGGCGCGGCTTTCGAGCTCCAGGTTGGCGCGGCGGAGCGCGGTATGGGCGAGGCCGAGCACGATCACCACCAGGGCCGCCATGATGATCAGCGCGCCGATCACCGAATAACGGGTGAGGCGGCGGGATAAAGGCTCACGCACCGCGCTTAAGTAGACGGAGCCGATGCGTTCGGTGCCGACGGTGACCGCAACCACGGCATCCACGGTGTTGCCGGCATCGGTGGGCGCTCCGGCGAGGCGCTTGGGCAAGCGGCCGACGAC